>JAEKLK010000176.1 GCA_019509895.1 Betaproteobacteria bacterium
CAGTGGTCAGGTGCTGGTCGCCGAGAAGGCCGACGAGCGCATGGAGCCCGCGTCGCTCACGAAGATGATGGCCGCCTACCTGGTGTTCGGCGCGCTGCGCGACAAGAAGCTTACGCTCGAGCAGACCGTGCCTGTCTCGACACACGCCTGGCGGGCGCCCGGCTCGCGCATGTTCATCGAGCCGCGCAAGCCCGTGACGGTTGATGAGCTGATCAAGGGCATGGAGATACAGTCCGGCAACGACGCGACTATCGCGCTTGCCGAGGCGGTCGCCGGCAGCGAAGAAGTATTCGTCCAGCTCATGAACCGGGAGGCCGAGCGGCTCGGCCTAAAGAACACGCACTTCACGAATTCCACCGGGCTCCCGGATGCGCAGCACTACAGCTCGGCGCAGGACCTGTATTCGCTCGCTGCCGCGCTGATCCGCGACTTTCCGGACGACTACGCGCGCTATTACGCGATGAAGGAGTTTCGCTACAACAACATCACGCAGCCGAACCGAAATCGCCTGCTGTGGCTCGATCCGAGCGTCGACGGCGTCAAGACCGGGCACACCGAAGCGGCGGGCTATTGCCTGATCGCCTCGTCCAAGCGCGGTCCGCGGCGCCTGCTCTCGGTGCTCCTCGGCGCCACCTCCGAAAACGGCCGCGCGCAGGAGTCGCAGAAGCTCCTTAACTGGGGATTCCAGTTCTACGACGCGGTGAAGCTGTACGGCGCGAACGAATCGGTGCGCGGCCTCGAGGTCTGGAAGGGCGCTGCGCGCGAGGTCAAGGCCGGCCTGCGCAAGGATCTCTTCGTCACCGTGCCGAAGGGCGAGTCCGCCAAGCTCAAGGCCGAGCTCGTGTCGCAGCAGCCGCTGGTCGCGCCGGTAAGCGCGGATCAGCGCGTCGGGACGCTGCGCGTCACGCTCGATGGCAAGCCGTATGCGGAATATCCGGTCGTCGCGCTGGAGACCGTCGCGCCCGCGGGCATCTTCGGTCGTGCGTGGGATACACTCAGGCTGTGGATCAAGTAGTTTTCCTGAACGGCAGCTTCATGCCGCTCGCCGAGGCCAAGGTGCCGGTGCTCGACCGCGGATTCATCTTCGGCGACGGGGTGTACGAGGTGGTCCCGGTCTACTCCAAGGTGCCCTTCCGGCTGGAAGAGCATCTGAACCGCCTCGAGCGCAGCCTCGGCGCCGTCGGCATCCGCAACCCGTACACGCGCGAGCAGTGGCGCGGCATCATCGCCGGCCTGATCGAGCGCCAGCCATTCGAGGACCAGGGCGTCTACTTCCAGGTGACGCGCGGCGTCGCCAAGCGCGACCACGCCTTTCCGAAGGACGCTCAGCCGACCGTCTTCATGATGTCCAATCCGCTCGTGCCGCCGCCGCGCGTGCAGGTGGAGCGCGGCGCCAGCGCGATCACCGCGCGCGACAACCGCTGGCTGCGCTGCGACATCAAGTCGATCTCGCTCATCGGCAACGTGCTGCTGCGCCAGCTTTCGGCCGAGGCCGATGCGGTCGAGACCCTCCTTTTGCGCGACGGCAAGCTGACTGAGGCGTCGTCCTCCAACGTGTTCATCGTCAGCGGCGGGGTGATCAAGTCGCCGCCGAAGAACGAGCTCATCCTTCCCGGGATCACCTACGACGTGGTGGTGGAGCTCGCCCGCGCGCACAGCATGCCCCTCGAGTTCGGCGACATTACCGAATCCGACGTGCGCACCGCGGACGAAATCTGGATCACGTCCTCCTCCAAAGAGGTGCTGGCGGTGGTCGAGCTCGACGGCAAGCCGCTCGGCGATGGCCGTCCGGGGGCGCTCTTCCGCCGCATGTACCAGCTCTACCAGGACTTCAAGCGCGAGGTCATGCGCGCGGGCCGGCGAGAGCGCATCTCCGCCTGAGGTTCCTGGCGATGCCCTTGGTCGCCGATAGCTCGCCGTTAGCGTTTCCCGCCGATTTCCCGATCAAGGTCATGGGCCGCAAGCAGCCGGGCTTCGCGCAGGCGGTGACGGACATCGTGCTGAAGCACGCGCCTGACTTCGATGTCGCCACGGTCGAGATGCGGCCGAGCCGCCAAGGCCGCTACCTCAGCGTTACCTGCGTAGTGCGCGCAAAGTCTCGGGAGCAGCTTGATGCTTTGTACCAGGACCTCTGCGACCATCCGGCGGTAGTCATGGTGCTATGACGGTCGTCGACGATATCGTCGTCAAGCGCCTCGGCCAGGCGCCTTATGCGCCGACGCTCGAGGCCATGCGCCGCTTCACGCTCGCACGTACCGATACCACGCCGGACGAGCTCTGGCTGCTGGAACACCCGCCGGTCTATACGCTCGGGCAGGGCGCCGCGCCGGTGCAGGTTGCCAATGGCATCCCGGTGCTCGCGGCCGACCGCGGCGGCGAAGTGACCTATCACGGCCCCGGACAAGTAGTCGTCTATACGCTGGTCGACCTCACCCGGCGCGCTATCAAGGTGAAGGCCTTCGTACGCCTGCTCGAGCAGACGGTGATCGATCTGATCGGCCCACGCGCCGAGCGGCGGCCGGGCGCGCCGGGAGTCTATGTGGACGGTGCCAAGGTGGCGGCGCTCGGCATACGTGTAACGCGCGGCCGGGCGTACCATGGACTCGCCGTGAACGTCGACATGGACCTCGCGCCCTTTTCCGCCATCGACCCGTGCGGCTACCCGGGCCTGCGCGTCACGCAGACGCGCGATCTCGGCGTCCCCGGCACGCCGGCCGAAATCGGCGAGCACCTCGCGCAATTGCTGATAGGGCACCTCGAAGATGCGTGAAGCGGGCGTAAAGGAAAAGGGCCAGGCAAAGACCATTCGCATCGTGCCGGTCGCCGCGCCGCTCGCGAAGCCGGCCTGGATCCGGGTACGCGCCCCGAGCCCCGATTCCCGCTTCTACGAGATCAAGCGCATCCTGCGCGAGCAGCGCCTGCACACCGTGTGCGAAGAAGCCTCCTGTCCGAACATCGGCGAGTGCTTCGGCAAAGGCACGGCGACCTTCATGATCCTCGGGGACATCTGCACGCGCCGTTGTCCCTTCTGTGATGTGGCGCATGGCCGGCCGCTCGCGCCGGATGCGGAGGAGCCGCGCCATCTCGCCGAGACCATCGCGGCGCTCAAGCTGCGCTACGTGGTCATCACCAGCGTCGATCGCGACGATCTGCGGGACGGCGGCGCCCGGCACTTCGTCGAATGCATCCGCGCCGTGCGCGCGGCGAGCCCGCAGACCACGATCGAGGTGCTGGTGCCCGATTTCCGCGGCCGCCTCGACCGGGCGCTGGAGATCCTCGCCGCCGCGCCGCCCGACGTGATGAACCACAACCTCGAGACCGTGCCGCGCCTCTACAAGCGGGCCCGGCCGGGCGGCGACTATAAGCACTCGCTCGAGCTGCTGCAGCGCTTCAAGGCGCTCTATCCGGAGGTACCCACCAAGTCCGGCTTGATGGTCGGCCTCGGCGAGACCGACGAGGAAATCATTGCCGTGATGCGCGATCTGCGCGCGCACGATGTGGACATGTTGACCATTGGCCAGTATCTGCAGCCCTCGCCGCATCACCTGGCGGTCGAGCGCTACGTCGAGCCGGCGATCTTCCGCCGGTTCGAAGAACACGCGACCCAGCTCGGCTTCAGGCACGCGGCCATCGGTCCGCTGGTGCGCTCGTCTTACCACGCGGACCAGCAGGCGCACGAGGCGGGCGTCGCCTAGAGCAGCTCTTGCCGCTAAAGTCGAGCGCCACGGTGAAAGGCGCGCGCTACGCCGCGCATGCAGCGACCCGGGCGGCAACGGCGATAATCCTCGTTCTCATGAGAACACTCATTTTCGCAGCGCTGCTTGGCACGGCGATGACCGCGGCGCTCGCCCAGTTGGAGAGCATCTCGCGGCAGGACGCCACCGCGGCGCTGCGCGCTGCGCTGGAAAAGGGCAGCACGGCGGCCGTGGCGAAGCTCGGCCGGGTCGACGGCTTCCTCGGCAATCCGGCGGTGCGCATCCCACTGCCGGACTCCGCGCAGCGCGCCGAGCGCATGCTGCGCGGTGTCGGCATGGGCAGCTATGCCGATGAGCTGATCGTCACGCTGAACCGCGCCGCCGAGCAGGCGGTGCCGGAAGCGCGGACGCTCTTCGTCCAGTCGGTGAAGAAGATGACCGTGCAGGACGCCAAGGGCATCATCGCCAGCGGCGAAACCGCTGGCACGGACTACTTCCGGCGGACGACTCGCCCGCAGCTGCACGACCGCTTTTTGCCGATCGTGCAACGCGCCACGGCCAGGGTGGATCTGGCGCAGAAGTATGACGCGTACGCGGGCAAAGCTGCAGCGGTGGGTTTGCTGCGCAAGGAAGACGCGGATCTCGACCAATATGTGACCGAGAAGGCGCTCGACGGCCTGTATCTCATGGTGGCCGAAGAGGAGAAGAAGATCCGCAAGGACCCGCTCGGCGCCGGCTCCAGCATCATCCGTAAGGTATTCGGCGCGCTGCTGTAAGGCGCCTAGTGTGCCTTGTCCCAGTTTTCGCCGACGCCTACCTCGACGACCAGCGGCACGTCGAGCTTCGCCACTGACTGCATGAGCGAGCGCACGTTTTCTCGCGTGCGCTCGATGTCCGCGTCGGGCACCTCGAGCACGAGCTCGTCGTGCACCTGCATGATGAGCTTCGCCGCGCCCGAATCTTCGAGCCACTTCTGCACGGCGATCATCGCCAGCTTGATGAGGTCGGCAGCGGTGCCCTGCATGGGCGCGTTGATCGCCGCCCGCTCCGCGGCCTGGCGGCGCACGGGGGCGCCGCTGCGCAACTCGGGTAGCCAGAGCCGCCGGCCGAACACCGTTTCCACGTAGCCGATCTGCTTCGCGCGCGCTCGCGTTTCGTCCATGTAGCGTCGGGCGCCGGGATAGCGCGCGAAGTAGCGCTCGATGTAGGTCTGCGCCGTGCCCCGGTCGATGCCGAGGTTCTGCGCGACGCCGAAGGACGACATGCCGTAGATCAGGCCGAAGTTGATCACCTTGGCGATCCGCCGCTGGTCGCGCTCGACCTCCGACAGCGGCACGCCGAACACCTCGGCGGCCGTCGCGCGATGCACGTCCTCGCCCTCGCGGAAGGCGCGCCGCAGGTTCTCGTCGCCGGAGAGGTGCGCCATGATGCGCAGCTCGATCTGCGAGTAATCCGCTGACATGAGCTTGGCGCCCGGCGGCGCGATGAAGCAGGCACGGATGCGCCGTCCGGCGGCCGTGCGGATGGGAATGTTCTGCAGGTTGGGCTCGTTCGAGGCGAGCCGGCCGGTGACGGCGGTAGTTTGCGAATAGGTGGTGTGAACGCGCCCGGTCGCCCGGTTGATGCTTTTCGGCAGCTTGTCGGTGTAGGTGGACTTCAGCTTCGACAGCGCCCGGTGCTCGAGGATGAGGCGCGGTAGCGGATGGTCGAGCGCCAGCTCGGCGAGCGAATCCTCGTCGGTCGACGGCTGGCCCGACGGGGTCTTCTTCTTTACCGGTAGCTTCTGGCGCTCGAAGAGGATTTCCTGGATCTGCTTCGGCGAGCCGAGGTTGAAGGGCTGCCCGGCCGCCTCGTAGGCTTTCTGCTCGAGCCCGAGCATCTCGCGGCCGAGCTCCGTGCTCTGTGCTTCGAGTTTCTCGCGGTCGAGCAGCACGCCGTGGCGCTCCATCGCGAACAACACCGGCACGAGCGGCAGCTCGATCCGGTCGTAGATGAACGTCAGCTTCTCGTCCTCGGTGATGCGCGGATGCAGGATGTCGTGCAATGCGAGGATGCAGTCGGCCCTCTGCGCCGCGTACTCCGTAGCTCGTGCGACATCAAGCGCAGCGAAGGGAATGCGCGAGGCGCCCTTGCCGGCAACTTCGTCGTACGTAAGCGTGGTCCAGCCGCAGTGGCGCTGCGCAAGGCTGGCGAGCTCGTGGCGCTCGTGCACTTCGAGCACGTAGGACTCGATGATCGTATCGTGCACGCAGCCCGCGAGCCGAATGCCGTGATGCGCAAGGAGATGCGAGTCGAGCTTCGTGTCCTCCGCCACTTTGCGGCAGTCGGCTCGCTCGAGCCATGGCCTGAGCAGCGCGAGCGCGCTCTCCAGTGGCACCTGCGCCGGGGCGCCAGCGTAGTTGTGCGCGAGCGGCACATAGACCGCATCATCGCCAAAGGCGAGGGCGATGCCCACCAGGCGCGCGCTCATCGGATCGTCGGCGCTGGCGATGCAGGTGATGCCGACGAGCGGCACGGCTTCGATCTTGAGCAGCACGTCGCGCAGCTCATCCTCCGTGAGCACCGTGCGAACGCCGCGCTGGTTCACCGCGGGCGGCGTCGGCGGAATTTCCGCCGCGGGCGTGCTCTCCACTTCCTTCAGCCAGGTTTTGAAGCCGAAGCGGTCGTACTGCGCGCGCTGGCGCGCCGGGTCCCTTTTGCCGTCCGTCAGTTGCTCGAGCGTGACCGGCAATGGCACATCGCGCTTCACCGTGAGTAGCTCGCGGGCCTTCGGCAGCCAGTCCTTCACCTTGCGCAGGTTCTCGCCCGCGAGGCCGCTGATTTCATCGGCGTGCTCGATCACGCCTTCGAGCGAGCCGTACTGCACGATCCACTTGCACGCGGTCTTCGGTCCGACCTTGTCGACGCCCGGAATGTTGTCGATCTGGTCGCCGATCAGCGCCAGGTAATCGACGATCTTTTCCGGCGGCACGCCGAACTTGGCGCTGACGCCGGCGACGTCGAGCTTCTCGTTAGACATCGTGTTGACCCAAAGCGTGCGCTCATCGACGAGTTGCGTCAGGTCCTTGTCGCCGGTGGAGATGACGGTGCGCCAGCCGCGTGCCTTGGCCTGCTCCACGAGCGTGGCGATGACGTCGTCGGCTTCGACGCCCTCGATCACGAGCAGCGGCCAGCCGAGCGCGGTGATGGCGTCGTGCAGCGGCTCGACCTGGCGCGAGAGGTCGTCGGGCATCGCCGTGCGCGTCGCCTTGTATTGCGGATAGAGCTGGTCGCGGAAAGTGCCGCCCCGCGCATCGAACACCGCGGCGCGCGCCTGCGCCTTGTAGTCGCTGGCGAGCTTCCGCAGCATGTTCAGCACGCCATAGATGGCGCCGGTCGGCTCGCCGGTCTTGGG
The DNA here is from genome assembly GCA_019509895.1 of Betaproteobacteria bacterium. GTDB lineage: Bacteria > Pseudomonadota > Gammaproteobacteria > Burkholderiales > SG8-39 > SCGC-AG-212-J23. Next base: position 7,090 of record JAEKLK010000176.1, read on the forward strand.
GCTCCGCAGCTCGGGCAGCGCGTGATAGGCGCGATATAGGTACGACGAGCCGTCGACGAGCAATAACGTGTTTTCCGGACTCTCCGCAGACACGATGACACAAGGGAAGCTACTGAAGGCGCCCGGCCTCGGCCGCGAGATCTGCGCGCGCGCGGCGTGGAGCTGTTCGGCATTATGGCAGAGCCGCGGTCAGTGTGTTCGGCAGCGCGCGTGAAGCGCTGATGTTCGCCAAATTCGCGGGCGGCTATATCGTGCTGCGGTGAACGAGCCGCGCGAAGTAGTCCATGCAATCTTCAAGTTCTACGACAAGCGCGGCTTCAAGTCTTCGCCGGCCGAGCGCGAGGTGCTGCTGAACCTTTAGTAGAATGCGGCAATGCGCGCCGCGTCGGTGGTCCTTCTGATGTGCGCCGCGCTTGGCGCCGCAGCGCAGGACAAGGTCGAGCGCTTTCCCGAGCCGCCACCACCGCCGCCGATGCCGGAAGCCGATGAGCCGGCGGTGCGCATCCCGGTGCGCGAACGCGATAAGGTGGACGAAATCCGCGAAGGCGGGCGCGTCGTCATGCTCAGGGTCACGCCGCCGAATGGACGGCCGTACTATCTCGTCGACACGACGGGCAACGGCAACTGGATGCGCCGCGATTCGCTCGACGACGGCGTGCGCGTGCCGATGTGGCCGGTCTACACCTTCGAATAGTTTGTCGGTCTATACACCCGTCACCGAAGCCGAGCTCGCCGCGTGGCTTCGCCGCTACTCGGTTGGCGAGCTCCTTGCCTGCGAGCCGATCGAGTCCGGAATCGAGAACACCAACTACTTCGTCACCACGGCGCAGGGCCGCTACGTGCTCACGCTGTTCGAGCGGCTGCCGGCGCACGAGCTGCCGTTCTATATCAATTTGATGGCGCACCTCGCGCGCCATGGCATCCCGGCGCCGGCGCCGATCGCCGATCTGAGCGACCAGTATCTCGGGCAGCTCAATGGCAAGCCGGCGGCGCTGGTCACGCGGCTCCCGGGCGCCTCGCTCGAGCGGCCCGGCGACGCGGAGTGTGCCGAGCTGGGTGCGCTGCTCGCGCGCATGCACCTCGCCGGCCGTTCGTACGCCGCGTACCTGGAGAACCCGCGCGGGCCGAAATGGTGGCGCAGCGCCGCGGCCGAGGTGCGCCCGTTCCTCGATGCCGCGCGCTCGGCGCTGCTCGAGGACGAGCTCGGCTTCCATGCCGGGCAGCGCTTCCCCGACCTGCCGCGCGGTCCGGTGCATGCGGATCTCTTCCGCGACAACGCGCTCTTCCAAAACGGACGTATCTCGGGCGTCATCGATTTCTATTTTGCCGGGGTCGATTGCCTGCTGTATGACGTCGCCGTGTGCGCAAACGACTGGTGCCTCGCCGACGTGCAGAGCGATCCGGCGCTCGATGCGGGACGTACACAGGCGCTTCTGCGCGCCTACGACGCGGTGCGCCCGTTAAGCGAGCTCGAGCGGGCGGCGTGGCCCGCGATGCTGCGCGCGGCAGCGCTGCGCTTCTGGCTCTCGCGCCTGTACGACTACCATCTGCCGCGGCCCGGCATGCTGGTGCACGCGCACGACCCGGAGCATTTCCGCCGAATCCTCGAATGCAGGCGCGCATCGTAGCGGCGCCGCGCGGCGCGCGCTGGCTCGCCGAAGGCTGGCAGCTCTTCCGAGCCGCGCCGCTCGGCTGGCTGGCGGCGGTCTTCGGCTACTGGCTGATCATGACGGTCGTATCACTCGTGCCGGTGATCGGTGTCGCGGCGGCGGCCATCCTGGTGCCCGCGTTCTCGGTCGGCTTCATGGCGCTCGCGCGTGCGGCCAGCCGCCGCGCGCCGCTCGAGCCGGCGCTGCTGTTCGACGGTTTCCGCCACGAGCCGCGCACGCAACTCCTGCTCGGTGCCGTGTATCTCGCCTCTCTCGCGCTCCTGCTCGCGGCGAGCACGCTCGCCGACGACGGAGCGCTCGCGCGCTGGATGCTCACCGGCGCGCGGCCGGGCGACGAGGAGCTGCAGTCTGCCGATTTCGTCGGCGCGCTGGCGACCGCGGCCGGCCTGTATCTGCCGGTCATGTTCGCCTTCTGGTTCGCGCCGCCGCTCGCCGCGTGGCACACCGTCGGCGCCGTCAAGGCGCTCTTCTTCAGCGTCGCCGCCTCGCTCATGAACTGGCGCGCGTTCCTCGTCTATGGCGCCGTGATGGCGGTGATCACGCTGGCCGTGCCGTTCCTGCTGCTGCAGGTCCTGGCGCTCGCTGGCGCGACCGGCCTTGGGCCGGGCATCGTGCTGCCCTTCGTCATCCTCATCCTGCCGACGCTCTTCGCGAGCTTCTACGCGAGCTACCGCGATGTGTTTGGGTATGATGCCGCGCCATGACGCTGCCCGAGCTCTCGGAGAGCGCCTCCCCCGAATTCACCGACGCGGCGAGCTGCCGCGCCTGGCTGGAGCACCTGCCGCTCTCCAACGTGGCCGCGGCGCAGGCCCAGATCGCGCGCGAGCTGCGCGAGTTGAACCGCTTCCCGGTCTCGGCGACGCAGCGCCTGAGCGTGCTCGAGGCGCTGCGCGAGGCGGTGAATTTCGTGCAGATCGAGCAGGCGCGGCGCTTCTCCAACCGCGCGCTGCCGATGAACGAATCGGAGGCCGAGGCTTTCGCCGCGACCATCGGCCTGTGGGATGAGATGCGCCTGGGCTACGAGCGCTGCCTCCAGGGCGCCGCCAACCTCGACGCCGCCATGCGAGCGCAGGCGGTGATCGTCTGCCAGCGGCTGCTCTTCTACATCGGCCTTCGCATGTTCCACCATCATCGTGCCTACCGCGAAGTGCCGCGCGCCGACTGGCGGGCGCTGCACGCCGCGTATGCGGGCGCGGAAAAGCTCGGCGTCGCGGAGGAGCCGATCAAGGATTTCCTCAACCGCGACATCCAGGACACTTCGCCGCGCATCGCGTACGCGCGCGCGGTACTGACGGCGCTGTGCAACCCGAACGAGCTGACGCAGCGGCAGCTCACCTTCGTCGCTTTCCTCCTCGAGCGCTGGGCGTCGAAGCTCGAGGTCGGCCCGAAGCCTGTCACTGAAGACGACGGCGTGCCGCCGCTGGTGGCCGACCTGGCGGGCGATGCGCCGCCCGCGCGCAGCAGCGCGACGGCGCGCGATGCGCGCTACCTGGATACGCGCAAGCTGGCAAAGACGCTGCGCAACCGCGTGGCGCTCCTGCGCAAGGGCGAATCGCCGGCGAAGCTCGCGCTCGGCGAAGACTGCGTGCAGCCGTCGTGCGAGCAGCTGCTGGTGCACCTTTATCGCCACTGGTGCGCCGGCAAGCCGACGCGAGCGCTCGAGCGCCGCCGGGTCAGCGCGGAAGCCGAAGCCTGCAGCGAGCTTTCCGCGATTCACCATTACATCGCCGGACGCGTCTTCCGCCCGCCGGGGGAGGAGGCCGCCGAACTCACCCAGAAGCAGCGCGAGGAGATCGCCACCTTCGGCCGTGTCAGCACGCGCGAGGAGGAGGAGTACAGCGGCCAGCGCGGCTTTGCCATGGAGCGCTGGAAGATCGAGGACGAAAGCGCGCAGGGCTTGCGGCTGGTGCGCACTGCCGCGGAGCCGGGCAAGCGCCTCGCTCATGGCCAGCTGATTGGCGTGCGTCCGGCCGACAGCAAGCAGTTCATGCTTGCCCATGTGCGCTGGGTGATGACCGCCGAAAACGGCGATCTGCAAGCTGGGCTCAAGCTGCTGCCGGGCATCCCAAGCCCGCTCGCGGTACGCCCGACCGGCCTCAACGTACAGCCCGAGGCGTGGGTCCCGGCGCTCGGCCTGAGCGCGGTGCCGGCGCTGAACGCCCCGGCGTCGCTGATCCTCGCGCCAGGCACTTACAAGCCCAAGCGCGTAATCGAGATGCACGCCGGCGCATCATCGAAGGCCCGCCTGACCGAGGTGATGGAGCGGGGCGTCGATTTCGAACGGGTCGCCTACGAGGCCGTGCCGTGACGACCGAGCACATACCGACGCTCATCACGCTGCACCAGAAGTCGCGCGTGCTCGAGGTCGCCTTTGCCGACGGCCGGAATTTCCGGCTGCCCTACGAGTTTCTGCGCGTCTATTCGCCTTCGGCGGAGGTGAAAGGGCATGGTCCGGGCCAGGAGGTGCTGCAGACAGGCAAGCGCAATGTCGAGATCCGCAGCCTGGAGCCGGTCGGCTCGTATGCCGTGCAGCCGGTGTTCTCCGACGGCCACAGCACCGGCATCTATTCCTGGGAATATCTGTACGAGCTCGGCGAGAACCAGGAGAAACTTTGGACGCAATACCTCGCCAAACTACAGGCGGCCGGGGCTTCGCGGGAGTAAGCATGGCAAAGGAAGTCGATTTCGGTTTTTCCAAAGTGGACGAGGCCGACAAGGCGGCGCGTGTCGGCGAGGTCTTCGACCGCGTCGCCGAGCGCTACGACCTGATGAACGACCTCATGTCGCTCGGGTTGCACCGCTACTGGAAGACCTTTGCCGTCTCGGTAGCAAGGCCGCAGCGGGGCGAGCGGGTTCTCGACGTCGCCTCTGGCAGCGGCGATCTTGCGCTCGCCCTGGCCGCGCGCGTCGGCCGCGAAGGCGAAATCTGGGCGACCGACGTCAACCGCAAGATGCTCGAGCGCGGTCGCGATCGCCTGCTCGACGCGGGCGTGATGACACCCGCGGTGCAATGCGACGGCGAGCGGCTGCCGTTTCCCGCCGCGTACTTCGACTGCGTCACCGTCGCCTTCGGTCTTCGCAACATGACGCACAAGGGAGCCGCGCTCAGCGAAATGGCGCGGGTGCTCAAGGCGGGCGGGCGCGCCGTGGTGCTCGAATTCTCGAAGGTCTGGCAGCCACTCAAGCCGCTCTACGATCTGTACTCGTTCCGCGTGCTGCCCTGGCTCGGCCAGCGGGTGGTCGGCGCGGGCGAGCCCTACCGGTATCTTGCGGAATCGATCCGCATGCATCCGGATCAGGGGACCCTCAAGGCAATGATGGAAACGAGTGGCTTCGGCGACGTCGAGGTCTATAACCTCGCCGCCGGCGTCGTGGCCGTTCATCGCGGCATCCGGTTTTGATAGCATGGAGGGAACTGGAGGTTTACTCATGCGTAAGTGGTTACTTAGCCTGTCGCTTTTGATTTGCGGTGTAGCGTTGGTTGCAACGGACGCCGATGCGCGCCGTCTGGGCGGCGGGCGCTCGGTGGGCGCGCAGCGCAGCGTCACCGCGCCTCCGGCCTCGACGCCGGCAAAGCCCGCGCAACAGCAGGCGGCGCCACAGCAGGCGAACCCGCAGGCAGCGCCGCAGGCGAAGCCGAGCCGCTGGGGCATGCTCGGCGGCATCCTCGGCGGCCTCGCGCTCGGCGGCCTGCTCGGCTACTTCTTCGGCGGCAATGGCCTCGTCGGCCTGCTGCTCCTCGCCGTGCTCGCGGTGGCCGTCATCTTCGGCCTGCGCGCGCTTGCGCGGCGCCGCGCCGAACCGGCGCGGCCGATGCAGCTCGCCGGCTTCGGCGACGAAACGGTCGCCGCGCCGCCGCCGTCGCAGTCCACCGGAGTGCCGACGGCCAGCGCCTCGCGCATCCCGGCGGGCTTCGACACGGCCGGGTTCCTGCGCGCCGCCAAGATGAACTTCATCAAGCTGCAGATGGCGAACGACGCCGGCCGCATCGACGACATCCGCGAGTTCACGACACCGGCGCTCTACGACGAGCTGCGTCGCGACACGCCGGCCGGGGCGCAGCAGACGGATGTTGTGGCGCTCAATGCCGATCTGCTCGAGCTCGCCACGGAGCAGAACCAGTACTGGGCGAGCGTGCGCTTCTCCGGCACGGTGCGCGAGACGCCCGGCACACAGCCGGTCGGCTTCGAGGAGGTATGGAACCTCGTCAAGCCGGCGGACGGCTCGAGCGGCTGGCTCCTCGCCGGCATCCAGCAGATGCATTGAGCGATAGCGCGCTCTCGCGAAAGGCCACCCCTGCGGTGGCCTTTTGCTTTGTGCTGAACGCGCTCCTCGGCCGCGAGCGCTGGGCGCGCGATCGCCTTGCGCTTTTCGCCGGGCAGGGCATCGAGCTGCGCCTGCCGCTCGCGCCGGTGATGCGGCTCGGCATCGCCGCGGACGGGCGGCTGCAGCCCGGCGGGCCGGAACCCTCCGCAATGGTCACGCCGGCCGGCATCAGCGGCGAGAGCGAGCTCGCCGAGGAACTCCGCTATCTCCGCCGCCACCTGCGCTGGGACGTGGAGGAGGAGCTTTCGCGCCTCGTCGGCGATGTCGCTGCGCATCGCATCGCGCTCAGCGTGCGTGCGCTGCTCGATTGGCCGCGAGCCTCGGCGCGCCGGCTCGCCGAGGCGGCGGCGGATTTCGCCGTCGACGAGCGGCGTGCGCTGGTGCGCCGTGGCGAGCTCGACCGGCTTGCCGCCGACCTCGCGGGCCTGGACCAGGCGCTCGCTGCGCTCGAGCAACGGATCGCGCGCCTTGATTAGGCTGCTGCGCCTCGTGCGCATCTTCGCCGTGGCGGTGAGCTACGGCCTGCACGAGTTCATGCCGCGTATGCCGGGCGACTTCGTGCTGCGCTTTCTCGCCGGGCGGCGCTCCGAGCCGCGCGGCCAGCGGCTGCGCGAAGCGTTCGAGCGCCTGGGGCCGATCTTCGTCAAGTTCGGCCAGGTGCTCTCGACGCGGCGCGATCTGCTTCCACCCGACATTGCCGACGAGCTGGCAAAGCTCCAGGACCGCGTGCCGCCATTCCCGTCCCCGCTGGCGGTTGCCCAGATCGAGCGGAGCCTTGGCCGGCCGCTCGGCGAGCTGTTCGCGACATTCGAGCACGAGCCGGTGGCGAGCGCCTCGATTGCGCAGGTCCATCTCGGCACGCTCGCCGATGGCCGCGAAGTGGCGGTCAAGGTGCTGCGGCCGGCGGTGGAGGACGAGGTCGCCAAAGACCTCGCGCTGCTGCATACCGCCGCGGCGCTGGTCGAGCGGCTATCGGCGGAGGCGCGGCGGCTGAGGCCGCGCGACGTCGTAGCCGAGTTCGAGCACCACCTGCATGAAGAGCTCGATCTCATGCGCGAGGCCGCCAACGCGAGCCAGCTGCGGCGCAACTTCGAGTACTCGCCGCTTCTCGTGGTACCCGAAGTGCACTGGGATCTGTGCTCGCAGCGGGTCATGACCATGGAGCGCATGCATGGCGCGCCGGTCTCACACATCGGCGTGCTTCAGGAGAAGGGCATCGATCTCAAGGCGCTGGCGCGCGCCGGGGTCGAGATCTGCTTCACGCAGGTCTTTCGTGACGGCTTTTTCCATGCCGACATGCACCCGGGAAACATCTTGGTCGCGGTCGAAGGCGAGCACCGCGGCCGCTACATCGCGCTCGACTTCGGCATCATGGGTACGCTCACGGAGACCGACAAGAGCTACCTCGCGCAGAACTTTCTCGCCTTCTTCAATCGCGACTACCGGCGCGTGGCGCAGGCGCACCTGGACGCCGGCTGGGTGCCGCCCGGCACGCGCGTCGATCAGTTCGAGGCGGCGATCCGCTCGGTGTGCGAGCCGGTGTTCGCGCGGCCGCTGCGGGAAATCTATTTTGGCCGCCTGCTGCTACGGCTGTTCCAGCTCTCGCGCCGCTTCAACGTCGAGATCCAGCCGCAGCTCGTGATGCTGCAGAAGACGCTGCTCAACGTCGAGGGCCTCGGCCGGCAGCTCGATCCCGAGCTCAACCTGTGGGTCACGGCGAAGCCCTTCCTCGAGCGCTGGATGAACGAGCAGATCGGCTGGCGCGGCTTCGTGCGCACGCTGCGCCGCGAGGCGCCCTACTGGGCGAGCACCCTGCCGCAGTTGCCGCGCCTCGTGCACCGCGCGCTCGCCGAGGATCGCCTTGGGCCGCTACGCCTGGCCGTGGATCGTCTCGCAGACGAGCAGGCGCGACGCAATCGGCTGCTCGCCGTCCTCATTGCGCTCGCTGCGATCGCTCTCGTACTCCTTGGCATCCGACTCGGCTGAACCGGACTTCTGGGATTCGCGCTACCGGCAGGGCGTCACGCCGTGGGACGCGGGCCGCGTACCGCCGCGCCTCGAGCAATGGCTTCGGGCGCAGCCGGCGGGCCAGCGCGTGCTCGTGCCGGGATGCGGTTCCGGCTATGAGGTAAAGCGCTTCGCCGATCGCGGCGACGACGTCCTCGGCATCGACTTCTCCGACGCGGCGCTCGAGGCGGCGCGTCGCACGCTCGACAAGCTTGCCCATCGCGTGAGCAAGGCCGATTTCTTCGCCTTCGCTGCGCGGCCTTTCGACGTCGTCTACGAGCGCACGTTCATGTGTGCCCTGCCGCCGCCCGAGCGGCAGCGCTGGGCGCAACGTGTCGCCGAGCTGGTACGCGCGGGCGGATTGCTCGCGGGATTCTTCTTCCTCGCCGATAAAGATCGCGGCCCGCCCTTCGGCATCGCAGCGGGCGAGTTGCATGCGTTGCTCGATACCGCTTTTGCGCTGATCGAGGACGAGCCGGTGCCAGCAGAGCAATCGGTGCCGGTACTCGCCGGCCACGAGCGTTGGCAGGTGTGGAAGCGGCGGCTATGATGGCGCGCGCATGCTGATCGGCTCGGTCGTCCTCTATCTGCTGGTCACGATCGCCATCGGGTTGTGGGCCGCGCAACGCGTGCACACCTCGAAGGACTACGTGCTCGCGGGCCGCAGCCTGCCTCTGTACATGAACACCGCGACCGTGTTCGCGACCTGGTTCGGCGCGGAGAGCGTGCTCTCGGTGTCCGTCGAGTTCTCCAAGAGCGGCCTGGGCGGCATCATCGCCGATCCGTTCGGCTCGTCGATGTGCCTGGTGATCGTAGCGCTCTTCTTCGCGCGCGCGTTCTATCGCATGGATCTCCTCACCATCGGCGACTTCTATCGCAAGCGCTACGGACCCACCATGGAGCTCGGCACAAGCGTGGTGATCGCCATTTCCTACCTCGGCTGGACGGCGGCGCAGCTCACCGCGCTCGGCCTGGTCTTCTCCACGCTCACCGGCGGCGCCATCTCCCTTTCCAACGGCATCATCATCAGCGGCATCTTCGTGCTTGCGTACACCATCTGGGGCGGCATGTGGTCGGTAGCGATGACCGACCTCTTCCAGTCGGTGATGATCATCGTCGGCCTCGGCTTGGTCGCCTGGGTGGTCGGCGACATGGCCGGCGGGCCCGGTAAAGTCCTCGCGGCCGCAAGCCAAGCCGGCAAATTCGAGTTCTGGCCCAAGGGCGGCACCAAGGAGTGGCTCGCGTTCGTCACCGCATTCCTGACGCTCGCCATCGGCTCGATCCCGCAGCAGGACATCTTCCAGCGCGTCACCTCGGCGAAGGACGAGCGTACCGCCATCATGGGAAGCCTGCTCGGCGGCGTCGTCTACTTCTGCTTCGTCTTCGTGCCAATCTTCGTCGTGCTCGCGGCCCTGACGGTCGACCCGTCGCTCGGGTCGCTGCTCAACGCCGAGGACGCGCGCGACATGC
>JAEKLK010000329.1 GCA_019509895.1 Betaproteobacteria bacterium
CGGGTCGGACAACTACACCACGACCGGCTTCCCGAACTACGACTCCGACATCTACGGCAACCTGATCCAGGGCGTCATGGACGACGGCATCGAGGCCGAGGGCGGCAATCGCAACGTACGCATCTGGGGCAACTACATCGACCAGGCCGGCACTGGCGTCGCCACCACCATCGTCTCGGTGGGCCCGGTGTACCTGTTCCGCAACGTGTACAACCGCAGCCGCATGCGTTACCTGTCGAGCCTCGACTCGGATGATCGCGGGCCGTTCTTCAAGTCCGGCAGCGATACCTCGGTCGGCAACGGCCGCCGCTACGTGTTCCACAACACGTCGCTGCAGCCGACGCAATCAGGCGCGACCAACGGCCTCGGCGCCGGCAGCGGCATCCACGGTACGGGTGGCAATGCGCTCACCAACACGGTTTCCAGGAACAACATCTACTGGATCTGGAAATCGGGCTGGGACTCGGTCGACCAGACGAGCGGCGGCTTCGGCAACGACATGAACTACGACCTGTACAACGGCACGATCAACGCCGGTACGGGCGCCGAATCCAACGGCGCCAAGGTCAGCGCGCCGACGTTCGCGTCGGGCAGCGGTGTGGGCATGAGCGGCATGTATCAGCTCTCGCCCGGCTCCGCCGGCTTCGGCACGGGCGTGCGCCTCCCGAACTTCAACGACGGCTCTGGCACGCCCGACATGGGCGCCCATCAGTCCGGCGCGTCGGCCATGACGTTCGGCGTGAACGGCCACCGCTAAACAGAAGAAGCACGGTGCTGTACCGCGGCCGGCCTTCGGGTCGGCCGTTTTTTTTGTAGTGCGCACTGCGAACCGCAAGCCGCACGCCCCATAAGTCGAGGGTGCGAAAAAACGCAAAACAGTCGTACACGAGCGACATGAGAAGCGTTGCCGAAACAGGAACTTGGCAATAGCACGGGTACGTGCGTCGTCCTCGCGCCACAAGTAGCGCGCTACACGGGTCGCGTCGGTTTCGTTAAGTCGTTGAGAGACCGACGTTTTCTTCGCTGGCACAGCCTCTGCTTATATGTCGCAGGCCGTACTACAAGTCATAAGAGCGAAGCAACTACAAGGAAGGGAGGCAGGGATGTCTCGATTCAAGGGTTTCACGCTGCTCGAGCTGCTGGTGGTGATCGTGATCATCGGCTTGCTCGCCGGCTACGTCGCGCCGCGCTATTTCAGCCAGATCGGCAAATCGGAAGTGCAGGTGGCGCGCGCGCAGCTCGACTCGCTCGAGAAGGCGCTCGACCAGTACCGGCTCGACAACCGCCACTACCCCACGGGCGAGCAGGGCCTCGATGCACTCGTGAACAAGCCGCAGGGTGAGGCGAACTGGGGCGGCCCGTATCTGAAGAAGGCGGTGCCGGCCGATCCGTGGGGTCGAGCGTACGTGTATCACGTGCCGGGCGCGCGCGGCGAATTCGACCTCTACTCGCTCGGCCGCGATGGCAAGCCGGGCGGCAACGGCGAAGACGCCGACATCGGTCTCGCCCAGCAGGTGACGCTTAACCGGTAATGCGCTTCAACATCCACGCACTCGACGCCGCCCAGCAGGTGGTGGCTGTAACACTCGACGCGGCCAGCGAGGCCGAGGCGCGCGAGACCGCGGGCAGCCGCGGCCTCGCCGTTTTCAGCCTCGAGCAAGACGGCCGCCGCCGCTGGCAGCCGCGCCTCGCGCGCAAGAGCGCTTTCCGCTCGGCGCTCTTCTCGATCGAGCTGCGCTCGCTCCTGGAAGCCGGGCTCAACCTGGTCGAGGCGCTGCAGACGCTCGCTGAGAAAGAACCCGCCGGGGAGCGCGCCGAGGTGCTCTCCGGCATGCTCGCCGCGATCAACCGCGGCGAGCCGTTCTCGCGGGCAGTGGCGACGTTTCCGCAGCACTTCTCGCCGCTCTACGTCGCGACGATCAAGGCGAGCGAGCGCACCGGCAACGTGAAGGAAGCGCTTTCGAGGTACATCGCGTACCAGGAAGAGCTCGACCGCGTGAAGAAGAAGGTGGTCTCGGCGAGCATCTACCCGGCGATCCTGATGATCGTGGGCGCGCTGGTGATCACGTTCCTCATGTTCTACGTCGTGCCGCGCTTCGCGCAGGTGTACGAGGACATGGCGCACACGCTGCCCTTCTTCTCGCAACTGCTGCTGAACTTCGGCAGCTTCGTGGGCAAGCACGGCATGGCGCTCGCGAGCGGCCTGCTGGCCGCCGGCGGCGTCTGCGCATGGATGCTGAGCCGGCCCGCGGTACGCACGGCGCTGCGCGAACGCCTCTGGCGCCTGCCGGCGCTCGGCAGCCGCATGAAGGTCTACCAGCTCGCGCGCCTCTATCGCACGGCAGGCATGCTGATGCGCGCCGGCATCCCGGCGGTGCGCGCGCTCGAGATGGTCGAAGAGCTCCTCGCCAGCCATCTGCGGCCGCAGCTTCGCCAGGCGCGCGCGCTGATCGAGCAGGGCCATGCCATGTCGGCGGCGCTCGGCGCCGCGGGACTGGCGACGCCGGTCGCCGCGCGCATGATGCTGGTCGGCGAGCGAAGCGGCGACATGGGCCGCATGCTGGGCGAGATCGCCCGCTTTCACGACGACGAGGTCGCGCGCTTCGTCGACTGGTTCACGCGCGCCTTCGAGCCGCTGCTGATGACCGTCCTCGGCCTCGCCGTCGGCCTGGTCGTCGTGCTCATGTACATGCCGATCTTCGAACTCGCAGGAAACATCAAATGAACATCGAAGTGCTGGAGCGCGAGCACGGCGCCGGGGTGGTCGACCACCTGTCGCAGGCGCTGCACATGCCCGCCGTGACGCTCGAGGACATGTGCGCCGCCGAGGCGGCGTTCGACCTCGTGCCCTACGGCGAGGCGACGCGGCGCGGCCTGGTCGCGTTGCGTGATGCCGAGGGCGCCGTCGCCGTCGTGCTCGGCAATCCGTTCGATCTCGACTCGCAGGACTGGCTGGAAGAGCGCCTTTCGGTCCCCTTCCGCTACCGCATCGCCCGCCGCCAGGACGTCACCGCCTACCTCGCCGAGCGCGAGAGCGAGATGCGGGCGCTGGACGGGGTGGCCGCCGAAATGCAGACCGGCCCGCAGGCCAAGGATGCGGCGCAGGACCTGTCGTTCGAGACGATCAGCGAGACCGACAGCCCGGTGGTGCGCCTGGTGGCCTCGACGCTCTACGACGCGATCAAGGGCGGCGCGAGCGACGTGCATCTGGAATGCACGGGCAACGGGCTGACGATCAAGTACCGCATCGACGGCGTGCTGACGCCGGCGGAGTCGGTGCCCGGCGTAGAAGTCGCCGAGCAGGTGATCTCGCGCATCAAGGTCATGTCAGAGCTCGATATCGCCGAGCGCCGCGTACCGCAGGACGGCCGCTTCAAGGCACGCCGCGAAGGCCGCGAGATCGACTTCCGCGTCTCCGTGATGCCGAGCGTGTTCGGCGAGGACGCGGTGCTCCGGATTCTCGACCGCCGGGCGTTGAGCGACCAGCTCAAAGGCTTGACGCTCGATGCGCTCGGCTTCGACGCCGATATCCGCGAGCGCATGCGCAAGCTCTCGGCAGAGCCGTACGGCATGCTGCTCGTCACCGGGCCCACCGGCAGCGGCAAAACGACGTCCCTGTACGCGACCATCACGGAAGTCAACAAGGGCCTGGACAAGATCATCACGATCGAGGACCCGGTCGAATACCAGCTGCCGGGCGTGCTGCAGATCCCGGTGAACGAGCAGAAGGGCCTGACCTTCGCGCGCGGACTGCGCTCGATCCTGCGCCACGACCCGGACCGCATCATGGTCGGCGAGATCCGCGATCCGGAGACCGCCGAGATCGCCGTGCAGTCGGCGCTGACCGGCCACCTCGTCTATACGACGGTCCATGCGAACAACGCTTTCGACGTGCTCGGCCGCTTCATGCACATGGGCGTCGATCCCTACAACCTGGTATCGGCGCTGAACGCGGTGCTGGCGCAGCGCCTGGTGCGGGTTTACTGCAACGCCTGCCGCGGCAGCGGTTGCGCGCAATGCCGGGGAACCGGCTATCGCGGCCGCAAGGCGATCGGGGAACTGCTGGTACTGAACGACGAGCTGCGCGAGCTGATCATCGCCCGCGCCCCGGCTCGCAAGCTGAAAGAAGTCGCGCGTGCCAACGGCACGCTGCCGCTCAGGGAAGCCGCCATGCGGCTGGTCAACAACGCTGAAACAAGCCTCGAGGAGATCAATCGTGTCACTTTTGTGGCGTAACAAGCAGCTGCGCATTGGGCTCGCGCCCGACCGCATCCATGTGAGCGGCGCGCGCTCGGTGGAGCTCGCGGGCGCCGACGGCTCGTGGAACGTGCCGCTCGCGGCGCTGCCCGCCGCGCTCGCCGGCCAAAAAGGGGAAGCGTCGCTGGTGCTGGCCGACCAGTTCGTGCGCTATGCGCTGCTGCCGTGGAACGAGACGCTCAAGACGCGCGAGCAGTGGGCGGCGCTCGCCACGCACCGCTTCAACACGCTGCACGGCCCGCGCGCCACGGACTGGCAGATCAACGTCGCCGAGACCGCGCCGATGGGCGCGCGCCTCGCCTGCGCCGTCGACCGCACGCTCATCAACCAGCTCGCCGAGATCTTCGTGCAAGCGAACATTCGCCTTGGCTCGGTGCAGCCGTTCCTGGTGCACGCGTTCAACCGCATCCGCAAGAGCGTCGGCAACGGCTCGTGCTGGATCGTGGTCGAGGAGCCCGGCCGCCTCACGCTGGCGCTCATCCGCCGCGGCGAATGGATCGGCATCCGCGGCCGGCGCGCCGACCCCTCGTGGCGCAATGCGCTGCCCGAACTGCTCGAGCGCGAGAGCGCGTTCCTCGGCCTGAACGAGCCCGTCACGCGCGTGATCGTGTGCGCGCAGGGCGAGATCGACCTCGAAATGCACGACGACGCCTGGCGCGCGGAAGCGCTGGCCTACCGCGAGCTCGCGCTCGCGGTG
>JAEKLK010000361.1 GCA_019509895.1 Betaproteobacteria bacterium
ATACCGGGCTCACGAAATGCTGACCGCTGAAGCGAGCCAGGGGAAGCTGCCTGGTGAGTGGAGGGCCAGCCGGGCTCGGCGACCGGTCAAGAGTTCCTACGGCCGGTATTAGGGCACGGCAGGGAACTAGGTGCTCATGCCTCGTCCCAGCTGGTTCGTGGCGACAGCGTGTAGTTCCACGCCGGGCAGACGGCATGCGGCGCCAAGCGGAGCCGCCGCATCGCGTCGTCCGAGACGCGCTCCCCCGTCTCGTTGCCGCCGCGCTTGAGCAGCGCCGCCACGCGCAGTCCAGCGGCGGTGACGGTGCCGGCGACGTAGCGGACGATCGTCGCGAAGGTGCGCAGGGGCACGCCGGCCCAGTTCACGCTGATGGCGCTGAACAGCCGATGCTCGATCGGATTCCACTTCGAGCAGCCCGGCGGATAGTGGCACACCGTGACGGCGAGCCCGCAGGCATCGCACAGCTGTTCTTGGAGCTGGGCCTTCCACACGCGCGACCGGCAGCCGTTCGAGCCACCCGCATCGGCCAGGATGAGCAGACGCTCGGCCTGCGGGAAGCGGCGGCTCCCGTGGTCGGCCCACCAGTCACGAATCGCCTCGACGGCAAAGCGTGGCGTGTCGAAACAGTCGCCGATGCACACAAAGCCGCGATTGTTGGTCAGGTCATAAATACCGTAAGGGATCGCTTGGCCGATGGCATCCTGCGGCCAGTCATGCACCAGCACCGCCTCGGCCGTCCGGCGCCAGGTCCGCCCAGCGTTCTTGAAGTCGCCGACCAGCTCCTTTTTTTTCGAATCCACGCTGATGATGGGTTCGCCAGCCGCCTGAAACTGTTCGCGCTGTTCGGCGATGTGCCGGAACTGGGCCTCGCGCTCCGGAGGCGAGCCGCGCGCCTCGGTGCGCCGGGCGTTGAGCTTGGGCGAGTAGCCGAGCTGGCGCAGCAGGCGCGCCACCGTCGGGCGGCTCGCCGGATGCCCGGCCGCGCTCAAGGCGGCGCTCAGGTGCTGCAGCGAGCTGCGCTTGGCCTTGGCCCGGCACCCCATGGGATCGCCGGCGGTCTCGGGGGCGAGCAGCGCCTCGAGCGTGGGCAGCAGCGCCGGATCCTGCGCCTCCCGCGCCGGACGCCCGCCGCCGGGGGCGCGGACGCGCTCGGTCGGGCGCTCGGCCAGTTCGGCCGCGAGCTCGCGCCGACCGCGCCGAATGGTCCGTCGGTTCAGGCCGGTGATCCGCGCCAGCAGCGTGTCCCCGCCACGGCCGAGGCGCTCGGCTTCGAGCGCGACGAACCAGCGGCGCTGCTGCTCATCCAGGCGACTGACCAGCAGATTGATGCGCTGGTGAAGGACGCAATCCGCGTGCGGCTCAACGGCCCGGCATCGCGAGCATCCGCATGGATGGACAGAGGAGGACATCGGCAACCCTCGTCACGGCTGACGAAGCAAGCTTCCCGCCCTCTAACGAGCGTTCCGAGCATCTAGTTCCCTGCCGTGCCCTTGGTGAAGAACCAGAGCTCGCCCGAGAACTCCTCCTGGTAGCCGTGCATCAGCCTCGTGTGCATCCGGTGGCCGTCCCAGCTGGTCAGCATCGCCACCCGGATGCCCTTGATCATCGACCAG
>JAEKLK010000177.1 GCA_019509895.1 Betaproteobacteria bacterium
GCTTCGTAGATCTCCTGCAGCGTGAGGAACTGTTCTTTGGGATCCATTTAATTTGGAATGATCGGCAGCATGACCCACGAGTCATGCGCGCCGCCGGTGTGCAGCGTGACGGTGCCGTTGAAGATCTCGGGCGGGCGGTCGCGCGCGTCGTTGTGCAGGAAGGGGCCGACGCCGGTGAACTCGTTCTTCATGTTGGAGAGCTTGCCACCGGAGCCGCCCGGATAGGTGTAGTCCTTGCCCCGCACGGTAAGGGCGATGCGATAGCCGGCCGGCAGCGCGATGCAGGTCGGCCAGACCTCGATGTCGAGCTCGTAGACCTCGCCCGGCTTGAGCGGCTCCTTGGTCTTGTTGGGATGGTAGGGACGCCAGGGTTGCGAGCGCTCCGGATCGAGTTTGCGGTGCGACGCGCGCAGCCAGCCCTGCGCAATCGGCGTATGCGGATCGAGCGCGCCCATGAAGACGAGCTCCTTCATGTTCGGGTCAAAGGCGCGAACGATAAGAAAGAAATCGGCGTCCGTGGTCGATGAGGAGGCGAAGAGCTTGGCTGCGATCGGACCCGTGATCTCGGTTGCCTGCTCGAGCGGGGGCAGCACGAAGGTGAGGCCCTCAGACATTCCCTGATAGCTCACTTTGCTTGCGTCCTTCACCGGTCCGGGTGAAAGCGTCTGGCTGCGCGCGTCGAGATGGAGCTTGGTCCACCGGGTGCGCGCGAGCGGCCACTCGTTCTCGGCGCGCTGGACGAATTTCTCGCCGGGGTGGCGGATCTGCAGCAGCACCTTCGGCTGGCGCTCCCAGCCGGTCTTCTCGCCCTTCAGGTAGTGGCCGAAGAACTTCTTCTGCATCGCCACGCCATAGCCGGTATAGAAGTGTGTCCAGTGCGCGTCGCCGTGCATCTCGAGCCACTTCTCCTGGGTGCCGGCGTTGAGATATCCCTCGACGTTGCCGCGCGGGTGCAGGCCCTGGCCGCCCCAGTTGCCGTTGGAGAGCACCGGAACCTTGATCTTCGACCAGTCGGGCGTGCGCGAGCGCCAGAACTCGTCGTCGAACTCATGCTCGAGCGCGAGTCGGCCGAAGTCGAAGCGGTTGGCGTGCAGCTGCTCCTCGGTCAGCGTTTGCGGGCCGCACACCCAGTCGCCGGTCAGCGGACTGCGGTAGCCGCGCGTGCCGAGGCCGTGCTGCACCGTCTTCACCTGCATGTCGTACCAGTTGGCGAGGAAGGTGCAGAGGATGCCGCCATGGCCCCGCACCTCGCGGTACCAGTCGTTCGCGCCTTCCCAAGCGCAGATGGCCGCGAGATGCTTCGGCTGCAGGGCGGCCACCTGCCACGCGTTCATCGCGTAATAAGAGATGCCGTTGATGCCGACCTTTCCGCTCGACCACGATTGCGCGCCGGCCCACTCGATGCATTGCGCGAAGTCTTTCGTCTCGCGCATGCCCCAGAGCTCGACGTGGCCCGGGGAGCGGCCGCAGCCTCGCGAATCGACGCGCACGCAGGCATAGCCGTCGGGCACCCATTTCTCCGGATCGACCACTTCCCAGTTCTGGTAGCGGTTGCTCGAGCCCGCCGGCACCTCCGGGTGCTCGGCGACCATCTTGTCCCAGCAGGTCTTGTAGATCTGCTCGAAGTGCAGCCACTTCGCGTACGGGCCGTAAGTGATGATCACCGGGCACTTGCCATCGGCGATCGGCCGGTACACATCGCAGCGCAGCACCACGCCGTCGTCCATCGGGATCGGCACGTCCCAGTCGATACGCATGCCGTCGCGGATCTCGGAATTGAATTCTGTGCTCATCTCAGTTCTCCTCGGTGACGCGGCTATCGTAATCCCGTGCCGGTGCCGCGGCGCGCCGCGGTTCGAAACCGCCGCGTGCGCGCGAAGCGCCGCGTGTAAGCTTTGCCGCGGAGGAGGGGCGATGGCTTGGAACCACTGACGATCGGCTGTCTCGGCTTCGCGGCCTTCGTCGCCCTGATTTTCCTGCGCGCGCCGATCGCCTACGCCATGGCGATCGTCGGCACGCTCGGCCTTCTCACGGTCTACGACTTCGCCGCCATCTTCAAGTTCGTCCCATTCGAGATGTTCTCGCAGACATCGAGCTTCACGCTCGCGTCGCTGCCGCTTTTCCTGCTGATGGGCTACCTCGCCTACTACGCGGACCTGGCCGGCGACTCCTACGAGGCGGCGAAGGCATGGTTCGGGCGCGTGCCGGGCGGGCTCGCGGTCGGTACGGTCTACGCATGCGCCATCTTCGGTGCCTGCTCGGGCTCGAGCCTCGCGACCTGCGCCGTGTTCTCGAAGATGTCGGTACCGGAGATGATCAAGGCCGGCTACAACCGCAAGCTCTCGCTCGGCGTCGTCGCCGCAGGCGGCGGGCTGGACGTCCTTATTCCGCCGAGCATCATCATGGTGGTGTACGGGGTGATGACCGAGACGTCGATCGGCAAGCTGCTCATCGCCGGCATCCTCCCGGGCATCGTCTACGCGTGCATCTTCGCCGTGGCGATCGCGGCGGCGTGCTGGTGGAAGCCGGAGCTCGCGCCGCGCACCGGAAGCGTCGACACCTCGTGGCGTGCGAAATGGCACGCGCTGCGCAGGCTTTGGGGCGTCGTCGCGCTCTTCGTTCTCGTGCTCGGCGCGATTTATGCGGGATGGGCGACACCCGATGAGGCGGCGGCGGTCGGCGTCGTCGGGGCGGCGGCGCTGCTCGCCCATCGCCGGCGCTTCTCGTGGGCTGCGGTGAAAGGCGCGACCGTCGACAGCGCGAAAGCGAGCGCGATGATCTTCCTGCTGCTCGGCTGCGCCGGCATCTTCGCCAAGTTCATGTCAGTGACGGGCGTCATCGCGACGCTGACGAAGTGGGTGATGGACAGCGGCTTTCCGTTCTGGGGGCTGATGGCAGGTCTGATCCTGCTCTACCTGGTGCTGGGCTGCTTCCTCGACGCGATCTCGATGATGCTGCTGACGATGCCGCTGGTCGCGCCGCTCATCACGGCGCACGGGCAAAGCCTGGTCTGGTTTGGCGTCTTCATCAGCATGATGGTGGTGATCGGCGCGGTGACGCCCCCGCTCGGGCTGAACTGCTACGTGATGAAGGCGGCGATGGGCAAGGACGTGGAGCTGAACGAGATCTTCGCCGGCGCGCTGCCCTTCGTGGTCCTGATGCTCCTCATCGCGATCATCATCGCCGCCTTTCCGGGCCTCTCGCTCTGGCTGCCGAACATGATGATGGGGCGCTAGGTGGAGCGAGCCATCGTCGCCTACGAGCGCGTCTACCGCCGGGTGGCCACCTATCTCGTGTTTCTGCCGCTTCTCGCCATGACGCTGATCGAGTTCCTGAACGCCATCGGCCGGAAGCTCTTCGTGCCATTCCCCGGCACCATCGAGTCGGTGGAGAGCCTGCTGGTAGTCTCGGTGTACTTTGGCGTCGCACTGGTCGCCCTGGAGGGCGGCCACGTCAATGTCACGATCGGCAGCGATCGCCTGCCGCCCGGCGGCCGGCACCTGCTGGACGCGCTGGCCAACCTGCTCGCGGCGCTGGTTTTCGGCTTGCTCGCCGGCGGCGCGGCCGCCGAGGCGGCACGTTCGATCGCCCTGCTGGAATTCAGGCTCGGTGTGTACCGCTTTCCGCTGTGGCCCTTCAAGACGCTGTTCGCCGCGGGCCTCGTGCTCTTGACCGTGCAGCTGCTACTCAATACCGTGAAGCATCTGGCGCTCGCGCGCGGCCGCGAAGCCTATGCCGGGCTGAAGCGAGAGGAAAGCCGCGACACCATCGCAGTCACCTAGAGGAGGAGGAACATGCATCGCATCCGTAGAAAGATCTGCGTTGCCGCAATCGCGGGCGCGCTCGCGCTACCGGCCTTTGCGCAGCAAGCCAAGCCGCAGAACTGGAAGATGGCGAACGTCGTGCCGGAGAACTCCTGGTTCGGAAGACAGCACAAGTGGTGGGTGGCCGAGGCCGAGAAGCGCAGCGGCGACAAGCTGAAGGTGCAGATCTTCTGGCTCGAGTCGCTCGCCAAATGGAAGGACGCGCTGCCGGCGATCCAGTCGGGCGTTGCCGACCTCGCCTGGGTGAGCAGCACGTACTTCCCGAGCCAGTTCCCGGGCTACCTGATGCTCGACAACCTGTTCAACTTCGGCGACGACTATGTCGCCGCGGTGTTGGCGCTCATCGACACGGTCGACAACGAGCCGGTGCTCAAGGCCGAGCTCGCGAAGGCCGACATCATCCTGCTCATGCCGCACATCAGCGGGCATGCCCCGGTCGGTACCAAGGCCCCGCTGAAATCGATCAAGGATCTGAAGGGCAAGTCGCTGCGCACCTACGGCGGCGTGCGCACGCAGTTCTACACGAACCTCGGCGCCAACCCGATCTTCATGTCGTTCAGCGACATGTACGAGGCGATGAACCGCGGCACGGTGGATGCGCTCGGCGACATGGCGATCGTGCTCTCCAATGCGTTCAAGCTGCAGGAGGTGGCGAAGTTCGTCTACACGAATGCCCCGGCTGGCGTGCACGGCAACGGCGGTGCGCTCGCCTCCGGCTTCTACATGAGCCAGAAGAAATTCAACGCGCTGCCGAAGGACCAGCAGAAAATGCTGCTCGATCTACGGCGCGAATATGGCATCCGCTATGCGCAGACGCTGATGGACGACGAGAGCGCGATCCGCAAGGAATGGCAGGCGAAAGGCGTCAACTTCTCCGATCCGACACCCGAGGACGCCAGGTTCATCCAGGAGGCGGGCAACGCGGCGAACGAGCAGATGTTCAAGAAGCAGGAAGCCGACGGCCACAACAACGTGCGCCAGGTCTGGGACCATTACTTGAAGGCGCGCCGGAAGCACGAAGCGGAACGCGCCAAGAAATAGATCGGCGAGCGGGAGCCTGCTTCGTTCCGACACCCGAAACGATTGCATGCGAAACGGTGTATAACGGCTTACGGCAATTTACTCACCGGAGCGAAGCAGTGAGTTTGTCTCTGATTCTTCCATTGCCGAACGGCGCGAGATTTCGATGACCCTGCGCGAGTCCTTCAAGCGGGGCAATGCCGAGGAATGGACGGTTGCGCGCATCGCCGAGCTCAGCGTCCAGGAAATCAAGCATCTGCGCGACAACGCCGAGCGGCTGAACGAGCCGTCGCTCGTCGAGCGCTGCCGGGCCGCGCTCCAGCAGGCCCGCTCTCATCGCGGGCAGCAAGCGCAGCGCAAGTCCGCCGCGCCGGCCAAGGCCCGGCGCCTGATCGCGCGCGTCAAGGCTTTCGAGGCTCGCGGCGTGTCGCTGCAGGACACCCGCTCGAGTTGGAGTGGCGTTCGCCCGGCCGACGGAAAGGTCGTCATGGCGCTGTGGGCCGATGCCATCCAGACCGCCGGAGGCAGGTGCCGATATCTGCTCTGGGCGCCGAACATCGATGGCTCTCGGCCCTGGTCCGAAAAGCCGGCCGGCAAGGAACGCCTGGAGCATTGCAAGCGGGCTCTCGAGCTCGGCAGTGCCGAAGGGCTGGTCGTCTACGGCCAAGGCCTCGCCGCGCATCTGCCCGAAGACAAGGCGTACGCCATCCACGGCGTCGACGCCGAGATCGTGCTTACCTTGGAAGTCGAGCAGGTGGGTGCGGAGTTCTGGGCGAAGTGGGGCAAGAAGGCGGCGGCATCCGCCATCGCACGCAGCTAGGCGCAGACAAAACGCTGAGTTGGCCACCGGAGGCGGCTGTGCTACAGTCCCGGCCGCAGTGATCCTCAAGAAGTGAAGTGTGCCGTCCCCTCTCGCCGCTCACCCGGTGCCGAAGTGGCAGTTCAATTCCCCTTGATGTCATGCCCGCTCGCGGGGCCCGGATTCGCCTCGCCTATCAGGAAGGAAAGCAATGGCTACAGGTACCGTTAAGTGGTTCAACGACTCGAAGGGCTTCGGGTTCATAACGCCGGATGACGGCGGCAAGGATCTTTTCGCCCATCACAGCTCGATCCAGGGGAGCGGCTACAAGTCGCTGAAGGAGGCGCAGAAGGTCTCCTTCGAGGTCACGCAAGGTCCAAAGGGCCCGGCCGCGACCAACATCAAGCCGCTTTAGGTCGATCGCTCGATAAAAAGCCCGGGAAACCGGGCTTTTTTCATTTGGTCGACCGGAGTTCGGGGACGGAGCCCGAACTAATTCGGGCTCCGTCCCTGAATTCCCCGTTCACTTCGCCAAAGAAAAAGAGAGTGTCGGGATTTGCGAGCTAGACCTCTGCTCGGCTGCCGCAAGTTGATACACGGCCCGCTCGAATGCTTCATGGACGGCCAGCGCCTTGGCGTCGGCGAACGGCAGGTACTGCATCAGGATTACTCCTGCGATGCCGCGCTCCTGGTCAACCCAGAAATAGGTGTTGTTGATGCCGCCCCAGCTCAGGCTGCCGGGCGAGCGCTTGCCCGCGACCGGGTCGCTCGTGATGAGAAAGCCGAGTCCGAATTTGTCGCGGCCGTCGGCGATGAAAGTGAAATCAGCGCTTCGAGGCAGCGCGGCCTTGAGCGCCGGGACTCCGATCGTGCCGATATGGTTCTCGCCCATGAGCGCGACCGTCTCGGCCTTGGCGACCCGGGCGCCGTCGAGCACGCCGCGATTGAGCAACATGCGCATGAAGCGCCCGTAATCGCTCGCGGTCGAGGCCAGGCCACCGCCGCCGATCGGCGCGGCGATGGTGAGCCCGGGCTGCGGCGACTGCAGCACCACGGCGCCATCCATGCGCTCCCCGGCGCGCTGCTGCGCGGCAACCAGGCGCGCGCCCTTCTCCGGCGGCACGTTATAGGAGGAATCGGCCATCTTGAGCGGCGCGAAGATGTGCTGTCGGAAATACTCCTCGAGCTTTTGGCCGGAGATGACCTCGACCAGCCGCCCGACGACATCCGTGCTGGTGCTGTAGTGCCAGCGCTCGCCCGGCTCGAACAGCAGCGGGCCGCCAAAGGGATACGTTTCGCCGGGCTTCGGCTTGAAGTCGCGCCAAATCTCGCTGGTGAACGGGTACGCGAGGCCGGAGGTATGGGTGAGAAACTGCCTGACCGTCGGGCGCCGGGCGGCCGGACGGAGCTTGTATCCGCCGTTGGCCGCGTCGAACGATTCGAAGACCTTGAGGCCGACCAGCTCGGGCAGATACTTTTCGGCAGGATCATCGAGGCCAACTTTGCCTTGCTCGACGAGCTGCATCAGCGCGAGCGAAGTGACCGGCTTTGTCATCGAGGCGATGCGGAAGAGCGCGTCCGTGCTGAGCGGGCGCCCGCTGCCGACGTCCGCCACTCCGAATGCCCCCTGGTAGAGGACGCGATCGCGATTCGTCACCAGCGCGACAACGCCGGGCACGTCTTGGCGCTCGACCGCTGCGCGCAGAACGGCATCGATCGCCGCACCGCTGGCAACGTTTTGCGCGCGGGCAACACCCGCAGCCAGGGCGATCGCGATGCCTGTGGCGAAGAGATCCTTAAAGGTCGTGGGTTTCATATTGGCCTCGCATGTGTGGACGTTGAGAACGGCTGATGATCACGGCGCTACGGCGTAGGCCGCCTTGATGGCGCCCGCCAGCCGCCCGCGATCGGGATAGCGATCCACCATCGCAGCGGTGACCGCCTGTACGGCGGCATCGGCAGTGTGGCCGGCCTTCTTCCCGGTGCTGGTGCGCTCGAGCACTTCCTTCAGGTAATCGCGGTAGCCCTTGATCAAACCGTTGTCGCCGAGCGGGCCATGGCTCGGCACGATGACCACGGCATCCAATGCCTCCAGCCGGTCGAGGCTCGCCAACCATTGGCGGATGCTGGAATAGGGGCTGGCAAAGGCCGGCTGCGCCTTCATGGCGAGGTCGCCGGCAAAGAGCACCCGGTCGCGCTCGATCCAGATGCCGACGTCGCCGCGGGTATGGTTCGGCCCAAGCGCCAGGAGCCGCGCGGTCACGCCGCCGAGGTCGAGGTCGTATTCCTTGTCGAAGACGATGTCCGGCTTGCGGAACTCCGCGCCTTTGAGGAGCTCGGCATTGATTGCCGAGCGTCCCGCAAACACTTTCGCGAGGTCGAGGCCGAACTCGGCAATGTCCTTCTGCTGGTCGGCGGAGCGGATCACCCGGGTGTCGGCCGAAAAGGCCTGGGCGCCGAGATCGTGCTCGGGATGCACGTGGGTGACCGCGAGATAAATCGGCCGCGAGCCGGCGAGCTTCTGCGCCACCGAGAAGACGGCTTCGCCATTGCGCGGACCGAGGCCGGTATCGATTACCAGAACCGCCTTGTCGCCGATGATGTAGCCGACGTTCGGGACGAGCGGGACGCTGTTGTCTGGAATGACCTGGACGTGCTGGGAGATTCCCATCAGAGCGTCGGGCTTGACCAGCGGCGGAGACGGCGCGGCCTGCTGGGCGGGGAGCGGTTGAGCAGCCAAGAGTGCAACGACGCCTAGCATGAGACCCGCGTCGACACGCAGTCTCGGCAGTACGCCAGCGGAGCTGCTCATGATGACCGGCCTTTGCTGTCCGGGAGATGGACAGGCCGGGTAAGTCTACGCTTGCTTGCAACGCCGCATGGCGGACGCCAGAAACAACAAGCCCGCTTGCGCGGGCCTGGTACTTACTTCTTCTTGCCCTTCTTGGCCTTCTTACGTTTTGCCACGTGCGGCCCCCCTTGAGGAGTTGATGGCGCTTCAGAAAAAACTGCAACGCAAGTGTGATGCGCTTCGTGTCTGCCGTCAAATCCGCTCGACGCGAATTCGTCGGCGTCGGCCTCGCAACAGCGCTACGCGACGTCGAGCGTCGTGACGCGGCGCAGCTCGCGCCGGTGCTTTGTGTCGTCGAACGGCCGGCCGCGATGCATGGTCGCGAGGTTGTCCCAGATGACGAGATCGCCGACGCGCCAGCTGTGGCGGTAGACGAAACGCGACTGGGTGGCGTGCTCGATGAGATCGCGCAGCAGAAGCCGGCCTTCGGGCACTGGCCAGTCGATGATGCGCGAAGCGTGCGAGGCGAGGTAGAGCGAACGCCGCCCGGTGCGCGGATTGATGCGAACCAGCGGATGCACCGCGCCTTTGAGCCGCTCCTGCTCGGCGGCCGACCACTCGAAGCCGAGCGTCTGGCGCGAATAGGCGATCGAGTGGTGCGCGCGCAACCCTTCGATCTGCGCCTTGGTCTCGGGGCGCAGATCGTCGTACGCCGCCCGCATGTCGGCGAACTCCGTGTCCGCCGCGACCGGCGGCACGATGCGCGCGTGCAGCATCGAGTAGCGTCCCGGCGGGTCCTGGAACGAGGCGTCCGTATGCCACAGGCGGTTGCCGAGGCCATAGGCGCGCCGTCGATCGTCGGCTCGCAGGATGCCGCCGGTCTCATCGACGTTCGAGATGTCGGTGAGCGCCTCGTCGCCCAAGCGGCTCTTGCCAAGGATGGCGGCACCGGTTTTCGAATGCAGCTTGCCGTCGAAGCGCCGGGCGAAAGCAAGCTGGTCGGCGTCGCTGAAAGGCTGGTCGCGGAAGACCAGCACGCCGTGCCTGTCCATGGCAGCACGGATCGCATCGAGCGTCGGCCGGTCGTCCACCCGTCGCAGATCAATCGCGCCCACCTCACCGGCGAAGAGCGGATGGAGCGGACGGACGTCAAGCGCCATCAAGGCACGATAAGACGAAGCCTGATCCCTGTCACCCTACGTACCTTGTCCTCCTTTAGTACGAACGAGCCCTTGTTTCGGAAAACGATTAGGCGCACGTTGGCAAGCAACTAGAAAAAGCAGGAAATAACTGCGCGTGCGGTCGAGCGAGGGGAGGGGGCGGAACTATGCAAGCGATGGGGGCGGGCGAGCCGGTCGTGCAGGTCTGGGGCGCCCGCACGCGGGGCGCAAAAGGGATCTTCGGCATTCATAGCTGGGTCGCCGTCAAGCCGTCCGGGGCGACGGAATACACGGTGTACGAGGTGATCGGCTGGCGGCGACGCCGAACCGATACGGCCGTCGTAGTGCGAAAGCGCCCGCCCAACCGCTGGTTCGGAGTCGAGGGCAAGCTGTACGCCGAGAAGCGCGGCCCCGGGGTCGATGTATTGATCGAGCGCATCGGCAAGGCGGCGGCTGAATACCCGTACGCCAGGACCTACACCGTCTGGCCGGGGCCCAACTCGAATACCTTCACCGCATGGGTCACCCGTGCGGTGCCGGAGCTCGAGGCCGATCTGCCGGCGACCGCCATCGGCAAGGACTACACCAGCAGGATCGTCTCGAGGGCACCGAGCGGCAAAGGCTTCCAGTTCTCGCTGCGAGGCTTGCTCGGCGTGGCGGCGAGCAATGTGGACGGCATCGAGCTCAACATCCTCGGCCTCAACTTCGGCATCAGTTCGTCGGGGATCAAGCTGCCGATCGTCGGCCGCATAGGAGCACCCCGCATCGCCCCCGTGATGGTGGTCGAAGAGCCGGCGCGGACCTAGCGCACAAAGTCCGCGCAGTCGCTCTCGGTCTTCGGAACGGCTTCCCCGGGTTACTTTGCCAGCAGCTTCATCGCCCGCTCGAGGCCCACGAGGGTGGTCGGGAACATGCGGCCGTTCATCAGCTCCTTCATGATGCCGATCGACTGGCGGTAGTTCCAGATCTCCTCGGGCTCGGGGTTGAGCCACACGCACTTGGAGTAGACCTCGGTGACGCGCTTGAGCCACACCGCGCCCGGCTCCTCGTTGAAATATTCCACCGAGCCGCCGGGCTGCAGTATCTCGTAGGGGCTCATGGTGGCATCGCCGACGAAGATCACCTTGTAGTCGTGCCCGTACTTGTGCAGGAGCTCCCAGGTGCGCGTGCGCTCCGAGTGCCGCCGGCGGTTATCCTTCCACACGAAGTCGTACAGGCAGTTGTGGAAGTAGAAGAACTCGAGGTGCTTGAACTCCGTCTTCGCCGCGGAAAAGAGCTCCTCGGCGAGCTTGATGTGCTCGTCCATCGTGCCGCCGATGTCCATCAGCATCAGCACCTTGATGGCGTTGCGCCGCTCGGGGCGCATGTGGATGTCGAGGTAGGCCTTGCGCGCGGTGCTGTCGATGGTGCCCGGCAGATCGAATTCGTCCGGCGCGCCTTCACGCGCGAACTTCCGCAGGCGGCGCAGCGCCACCTTGATGTTGCGCGTGCCGAGCTCGACGGAGTCGTCGAGGTTGCGGTACTCGCGCGCGTCCCACACCTTCACGGCCGAGCGATTGCGGCCTTTCTCCTGGCCGATGCGGATGCCTTCCGGGTTGTAGCCGTAGGCGCCGAAGGGCGAGGTGCCGCCGGTGCCGATCCATTTGGAGCCGCCCTGGTGGCGGCCCTTCTGCTCCTCCAGCCGCTTCTTCAGCGTCTCCATCAGCTTCTCCCAGCCGCCGAGGGACTGGATCTGTTTCTTCTCTTCCTCCGAGAGCGTGAGCTCGACCTGCTTCAGCAGCCACTCGAGCGGGATCTCGGCCTCGATGCCGGGAATCGTCTCGACGCCGTGCCAGAACTCGCCGAAGGCGCGGTCGAACTTGTCGTAGTTCGCCTCGTCCTTCACCAGCGTGGCGCGCGAGAGGTAGTAGAACTCGTCGACCGACGGGCCGATCACCTTCTTGTCCATCGCCTCGAGCAGCGTCAGGTACTCCTTGATGGAGACGGGCAGCTTGTGGCTCTTGAGCTTCAGGAAGAAATCGATCAGCACGCCGCTATTCTAAGTAGAATCGCCGCTTTTTCAGCGTGATCCGTCTCTCGCAGGTCACCCTTCGCCGCGGCGCC
Organism: Betaproteobacteria bacterium; assembly: GCA_019509895.1. GTDB lineage: Bacteria > Pseudomonadota > Gammaproteobacteria > Burkholderiales > SG8-39 > SCGC-AG-212-J23. The sequence goes on from JAEKLK010000177.1 coordinate 11,698, forward strand.
AAGGCGCTCCTCGAGCAGGCAGACCTCTCCATCCACGCCGGCGAGCGCATCGGCCTGATTGGCGCCAACGGCTCCGGCAAGTCGAGTCTCTTCGCAATGCTGCGCGACGAGCTGCATGCCGACAAAGGCGACGTCGAGCTGCCGGCGCAGTGGCGCATCGCGCATGTCGCGCAGGAGACGCCGGCGCTCGAGCGCCCGGCGGTCGAGTACGCGATCGACGGCGACGCGGCGCTGCGCGCCGTCGAGGAGAACCTTCGCAACGCCGAAGCCGCCAACGACGGCGCCCGCATGGCCGAGCTGCATGGCGACCTTGCAGACGCCGACGTCTACACCGCCCGGCCGCGCGCCGAGTCGCTCCTGCTCGGCCTCGGCTTCAAGGTGCACGAGCTGGAAAAGCCGGTCTCGACTTTCTCGGGCGGCTGGCGCATGCGCCTGAATCTCGCGCAGGCGCTGATGTGCCGCTCCGACCTGCTGCTGCTCGACGAGCCGACCAACCACCTCGACCTCGACGCCATCATCTGGCTCGAGGACTGGCTGCGGCGCTATCCGGGCACGCTGATCGTGATTTCGCACGACCGCGATTTCCTCGACGGCGTGGTGAAAACCATCGTGCACATCGACCAGCGCAAGCTCCGGCGCTACACCGGCGACTACTCGAGCTTCGAGACGCAACGCGCGCAAGCCGTGGTGCTCGCCGCGGCGCAGATCGACAAGCAGGCGCGCGAGCGCGCACACCTCCAGTCGTTCATCGACCGCTTCCGCGCCAAGGCGACCAAGGCGCGCCAGGCGCAGAGCCGCATGAAGATGCTGGCGAAGATGGAGGATCTCGCGCCGCTGCACGTGGCGGCGCCGTTCTCCTTCGAGTTCCGCGATCCGGAGCGCTCGCCGGACCCGTTGCTCGTGCTGGAAGATGTCGAGGCGGGCTATCCGGACAAGCGCGTGCTCTCCGGCGTCAAGCTATCGCTGCGCGCCGACGAGCGCATCGGGCTGCTGGGCGTCAACGGCGCCGGCAAGTCGACGCTGGTGAAGACGATCGCCGGCGTGCTGCCGGTGCTCGGCGGCGCCGCTACCTTCAACAAGGGCCTGGAAATCGGCTACTTCGCTCAGCACCAGGTCGAGATGCTGCGAGACGACGAGTCGCCGCTCTGGCACCTGCGCCGCATGGCACCGCAGGCGCGCGAGCAGGACCTGCGCAATTACCTCGGCAGCTTCGCTTTCCCCGGCGACATGGCGACCGACGCCGTCGGTAACTTCTCCGGCGGCGAGAAGGCGCGGCTTGCGCTGTCACTCATCGTCTGGCAGCGCCCAAATCTGCTCCTGCTCGACGAGCCGACCAACCACCTGGATCTGGAAACGCGCGAGGCGCTGGCCGTGGCGCTGGCGCAGTTCGAGGGCACGCTGGTACTCGTCTCGCACGACCGGCACCTGCTGCGCGCGACGACCGAGAAGCTGCTGATCGTCGCCAACAACACACTCGCCGAGTTCGACGGCGATCTCGACGATTACCGCGACTGGCTGCTGAAGCGTGACGCGGCGCCAAAGGCGGCCAAGGCACCGCAGTCGGTGAAGCGGCCGGCGCCGGCGCCCAAGGCGAAAGTGACGAACAAGAAGCCCATCGAGGCGCGCATCAAGCGGCTGGAAGAAATCATGAACCGCCTGGGCTCGCAGAAATCGACGATCGAAGCCCGGCTCGCCGATCCGGCCGTGTACCAGGACGCGGAAGCGCTCAAGGCGCTGCTGCAGGACCAGGCGTACGTCATACGCGAGATCGAGCAGGTCGAGAGCGAGTGGCTGGCGAAACAGGCCGAGCTCGAACGGTGAGCAGCGCTAGGCATGCGCCAATTCAAGACCTGACCCCGGCTTCTACACCTTCCTAGCCGGAAGACTCCGGCGGCCCGTAGTCGCGCCGGTAGATGCGCAGGAGCGCGAGGAACAGGGCGACGGCGAGCGGCCCGAGCAGCAGGCCGACCATGCCGAAGGCGGCGAGGCCGCCGATCAGGGCGAAGAACAGCACGCCGCCGTGCATCTCGATGTCGCCCTTCATGACGTAAGGCTTGACGATGTTATCCACCATGCCGACGACCAGCACCGCCCACACTGCGAGGAAGAGCGCCGAATAGACGTTGCCGCCGGCGAGCAGCACGATCGCCGCGATGATGCAGACGGTCGGCGCCCCGGCCGGCACGAGGGCGGCGAAGAAGGTCAGCCCGAAGAAGAAGAAGGAGTGCGGAACACGCGTGAGCTCATAGCCGATCAGCGCCGCGATCGCCTGCGCCGCCGCGCTGATCAGGCTCGAGACGATCACGGCGTACGAGACCTTGCGAAACTCGCCAATCAGCTCGTGCGTGTGTCCGCGCCCGAGCGGCGAGACGTTCTCGAGCCAGGCGAGAAAGTCGTGCCCCCCGACGAGGAGGAAGAAGAGGGCGAGCAGCATGAGCGCGGCCTGCACGACGAACGCGCCGGTCGCCGCGAGCGCCGTGCCGACGGCCGAAGCGGCGCGTCCCGCCTGCGCGCTGATTTGCGCCTCGAGGAACTGCCCGAGGTCGCCGAGCGCATCGAGGGCTTCCTTGGCGAGGCGGGCGAACGGGTCGGGCAGACGGGTGATCAGTCCTTCGATGCCTTCGCCGCGCACCGTCTGCAGCAGGAAGCGCGCGCCGGCGGTCGCCTCGTTGACCGCCACCGCCGACAAGGCGACGAGCGGGCCGATCACCAGGCCGAGCACTGCTGCGACGAGCAGGGTCGCCGCCAGCTTCGGCCGGCCGCGCAGCGCGCGCGAGAAGGAAATTTGCACCGGCGCCAGCACGACGGCGAGCACGGCGGCGATGAGCAGCGCGGTCGCGAGCGGCTGCGCGACCAGCGCGACCAGCACCGCGCTGCCGATGAGCAGCGCGAGCAGAAACCGCCGCGCGGTTAGTTCTGCTCCTTGAAACCGATCGCTGTTACGATCCGGCCCCACTTTTCCTGCTCCGCCTCGACGAACTTGGCATATTCCTGCGGCGTGGTGGGCGACGCGACGCCGCCGACCTTGGCCATCTGCTCGATCACCGCGTTGGATTTCAGCGCGGCCATCGCCGCCGCGTGCACCCGGCTCTGGATCTGCGCCGGCGCCGCCGCCGGCATGATGAGGCCGTACCAGTTGTCGGACGTGACGTTCGGATAGCTGCGTTCCACGGTCGTCGGCACGTCGGGCAGCGCATCGGCGCGCTTCGCGCTCGTGATCGCCAGCGCCTTGAGCTTGCCGCTTCGGATATGCGCGAGCAGCACCGGCACATCGAAGATGCCCATCTGCACCTGGCCGCCGAGGAGATCGGTCACGGCGGGCGCTGCGCCCTTGTAGGGCACATGGACGATGTCGATCTTCGCTTCCGCCTTCAGCAATTCGCCGGCGAGATGCGTAATGCTGCCGGCGCCGGCGGAGCCGAAGTTCACCTTGCCGGGGTTTGCCTTGGCGTAGGCGATCAGGTCCTCGAATTTCGCTACGGGCAGCGACGGGTGCACCGCCAGCACCTCGGGCACGCGCACCGCGAGCGTGATGAGCGCGATGTCCTTCTTGATGTCGTAAGGCAGGCGGGCGAGCGAGTAGGGCGCGATGACGAGCGGCGAGGCGCTGTTGAAGACCACCGTATAGCCGTCCGGCGCCGATTTGACGCCGCGCTCGACGCCGAGCACGCCGCCCACGCCGCTGATGTTTTCCACCACCACCGGCTGGCCGAAGTCGCTCGCCATGCCCTGCGCCAGCGCGCGGCCGAAGATGTCGGCCGGGCCGCCGGCGGGAAAGCCGATGATCATGCGCACGGGCTTTGAGGGGTAGCTTTGCGCAGCGGCGACCAGCGGCAGCAGCGCCAGTGCCAGGATTCTCAGCAGTGCCATGCGTCTCGTCCTAATCACAAAAGCGGGGTCAGGTCTTGAATTCGCGCATCGGCATGCATCAATTCAAGACCTGACCCCATGTTCTCAATCACAGCGCACGGTCATGCCGCCATCGACCACGATCTCCGCGCCCGTGATGAAGCGCGCCTCATCCGAGGCCAGGAAAAGCACGGCGTTCGCGGTATCGCGCCCATCGCCGGCAAAGCCGAGCGGGATGCGCTTGACGCGGCTCTTCAGCAGCGCCTCGACGTCGCCGCCCATGCGCTGCCTGGCGAGGCGCGTCTCGACCATCGGCGTATGGAGCTGTCCCGGCACCACGCTGTTCACGCGGATGCCTTTCGGCGCGTACTGCACTGCAACCACCCGGGTGAGCTGGATGACGCCGGCCTTGGTCGCGGCATAAGCGACCTGCGCGGAGCCGCTCCAGCGAATACCCGAGGCCGACGCGATGTTGACGATGCTGCCGCCGCCTTGGCGCTCCATCACCGGCAGCACGTGCTTGCAGGCGAGGAACACGCTCTTGAGATTCAGGTCGACCTGGGCATCCCACACTTCCTCGGTCATCTCGACCGGCCCGCCGGGCGCCGAGCCGCCGACGTTGTTCACGACTACGTCGATGCGGCCGTAGCGCTCCAGGCAAGCCGCCACCATCTGCGCCACGCCACGGGCATCGGTGACGTCGCAGGTGTGCGTCGCCACGCCCGGCGCCTTGTCCACCGTCTCGCGTAGCGCCGCAGGATCGCGATCAACGGCAAACACCTTCGCGCCTTCCTCGACGAAGCGCACGGTGGTGGCGCGGCCGTTGCCCCAGCCGGGGCCGACCGAGCCGGCGCCGCTGACGAGCGCGACCTTGTCCTTAAGCCGCAAAGCCATAGAAGCGCCGCGGATT
>JAEKLK010000330.1 GCA_019509895.1 Betaproteobacteria bacterium
GCTGGCGTCGAAGAGCGTGGTGCCGCAGATGAGGAAGCAGGGAAGCGGCCGCATCGTCAACATCTCCTCGGCCGTCATCTGGATGGGACGGCCGAACTACCTTCATTACGTGGCGAGCAAGGGGGCCGTGATGGCCATGACCCGCTCCATGGCCAAGGAGCTCGGCGAGTTCGGCATCAACGTAAATGCGATCACGCCGGGCGCGGTTTACACCGAAGTGCCGCGCGCGACGGTCACGCCGCAGCAAAAGGAAGCGATCGTGGCCGCGCAGTCGATCAAGCGCCCCGCGGGCACACAGGACCTCGAAGGCACGGTGGTGTTTCTGTGCTCGGAGGACGCCGCGTTCGTCACCGGCCAGACGATCAACGTCGACGGCGGGATGAACTTCCACTAGTCCAACGCTGACGCCGCACGCGAGCGCGCTATCGGTTCGTGCTCGCGAACTTCGCCAACAGCTCCGCAAGCCGCAGGAGATGGCTGTCGGACAACGTGCCGCCGCCAGCACACCATGTTTCAACGACCCTCTCACTGACTTTGAGAGCGTCTGCGATTTGCTTGCGACCCAGCAGTTTCTCCGCCCGCTCGAGAATGTGCTGAGGCGATGGCGGAGTCGGTTTCGGTAGTCGGCCTGTCATGGATGCCTGTTCACGCTGCAAGGTAGGTCGATGAGCGCGCGTCCGCGCTGAATTCGTGAACGGCGTACAAACATTGACGGCCAGCGCGGAGCCCGACACCGCAGCTGCCCACTACGCTTCCTGACACTTGGCGCCCTGGCGGTCGGCGGGGACCCCCATGCTTAATTATTCGTTATCCAACCAAAACGTTACAGCCACGCGGCGGCATAGCAACTATGTTCGTCGGTTCGGAGACGCCGGTTGAGAAAAAGAATCCCCATAGCAGATCTGCGGTTCGGCATGTATGTCGCGGAGCTCGATCGGCCGTGGACTGACACGCCGTTCATCTTCCAGGGATTCGCGCTGCAAACGCATGAGCAGCTCGAAATCCTGAAGGCGTATTGCAACGTGGTGTTCGTCGATCCGGACCGCGCCGAAATCATCTCGCGGCTCGCCGATACCATGCCTCCGCGAACAAAAGCGACGGTCGACCTTGCGCGCAGCGGCAAGCTGACCTGGACGGTACTTGCGCCCGTGGAAAAGGAATACCCGGGCGCGGCGCGCTGCTACTCCGACGCGAGTGCGCTGATGGGGAAATGCGTCGTGGCCGTGCGTAGCGCCGGCGTCCTTCAGCCGAAAAAGCTCTCGGAAGCGGTGAGCGCCATCAGCACGAGCGTACTGAGCAATCCGGATGCGATGCTTCTTTTCAGCCGGTTGCAGGAGAAAGGCGACTACACGCAATCGCATTCGCTCGACTGCGCGATCTACATGACGGCTTTCGGGCGCTTCCTCGCGATGTCGCCCCAGGACATCGTGGTGCTGGGGCATCTCGGCTTGCTGCAGGACATCGGCAAGGCGAAGCTGCCGACGCCTTTGCTGGAGAAGCGCGGGAAGCTCACGCCCGTCGAATACAGCCTTGCGCAAAGGCACGTCGAATACTCGGAGGCAATCCTGCGCGCGACGCCAGGACTGCCGCGCGGGCTTGCCGATCTGGCGACCCTGCATCACGAGCGCATCGACGGTAGCGGCTATCCACGCGGACTCAAGGGCAAGGACATCGGGCTGCTCGGCTCCATCGCCGCCATCGTCGATACCTTCGACGCGCTTACCGCGTCGCGCCCGTATGCGATGCCGATATCGCCTTCGGACGCGCTGAAGGTGCTCTATAACTCTCGCGGCAAGCTGTTCGACTCGTTTCTCGTCGAGCAATTCATCCGTTGCATCGGTGTCTTCCCGGTCGGCAGCACGGTCGAATTGAATGGCGGCGAGCTTGGCATCGTGATCGCGCAAAACCCGATCAGACGGCTGCAACCGCGCGTCATGGTCATCCAGGATGGCGCCGGCAATCTCGTGCGGCGGCAAAAGCTCATCGATCTTGCGCGTGGCACCATCGCGCCGGACGGCCATCCCTACCGCATCAGGCGTGCGCTGCAGCAGTCCTCTATCGAGATCAAGGCCGCAGATCTCTTTCTAGCCGCGTAGCGCCGTTCTGGGAGATTCTGCGACGCGGCTAGCTACTCGGCACTCGCCCCGGACGCCAGGACCGCGCGGCCCCACTTCTCGGCTTCCGCGCCGATGAAGCGCGCCGCTTCCTCGAGCGTCTGCGGCGCCGGCACCAGCGCCATCTTCTCGATCCGCTCGGCGGTCTCGCGCTCGCTCAGCGCGCCGACGATCGCGCCGTTCAGCTTCTGCAGCACCTCGCGCGGCGTGCCGGCGGTCGTAAAAAAGCCGTACCAGCCGGTCGCCTCGAATCCCGGCAGGCCCGACTCGGCGATGGTCGGCACCTCCGCCAGCGCCGGGATGCGCCGCGCGCCGCTCGTCGCCAGCATCTTCACGCGGCCGCTCTGCACGAATTGCGCGAGCGGGCCGAAGGCATTGAACGTCAGATGCACGCTGCCGGAGACGAGGTCCGGCGCGATCTGCTGGATGCCCTTGTACGGCACATGGGTCATTTGCACGCCAGCGGCAAGCGTGAAGAGCACCGCGGCGAGGTGCGTGCCGCTGCCGACACCGACCGACGCATAGTTGAGCTCGCCGGGCTTGGCTTTGGCATAGGCGATGAGCTCGCCGATGGAATTCACCGGCAGCGTGCCGCTCGCATACACGACGTAAGGTCCCCACGCCGCGAGGCCGAGCGGCGCCAGATCCTTGAGCGGATCGTAGGCGAGCTGCTTGTAGAGCTTGCCGTTGATGGCGACCGCCGGCGTACCGAACACCAGCGTGTAGCCGTCCGCTGGCGCCTTGGCGACCGCTTCCATGGCGAGATTGCCGCCGGCGCCGGGCTTGGGCTCGATGACAAAGGGCTGGCCGAGCGTCGTGCGCATCTTCTCGCTCACCAGGCGCGCGAGCAGATCGGCCTGCCCGCCGGACGAAAAGGTGAGTAGCAGCCGGATCGGCTTCGCCGGATATTGCGCCCAGGCCGGCGCGCACGCGAGGGCGAGCGCGGCGAGGAGCGCGCGCTTCACAGCTCGGAAGCCCAGCCGACGAGAAGATCGGCGAGCTCTTCGACCAGCTGCGGCTGGCCGATCATATGGTGCGTCGCGCCTTTCAGCGTGTACTCCTTGCAGCGGCCCGAAGTTCTAGATGCGGCGGCCTTTGCCCATTGCGCGACCTGGCTGGGAAAGACGACCGTGTCGGCGCTATAGAGAACCGAAAGGACCGGCACGCGGGTGCGCGCGAGGCACGCCGGTCCGTCGGCGCGCGAGCAGCGCACGCTCCATTGGGAGAGCCACGAGCGCAGGCTGCAGATGCGGCCGGTGTGCAGCACGCCGTAGTTCGAGGCGCGCGGACTGCCGCGCGTCGTGCCGGCCTTGCGGTCGCTCGGGTCGAGCGTGAGGTCGAGGAAGCGAGGATCGGCAGCGGTGCGAAAGACCAGGAACGGTGCGTCCTTCGGGCCGTCGGGGTCGGGATTCGCATCGAACGCGCGGATGCGCGCCAGCGCCCAGTCGGTAATGCGCTCGTTGCGTGCGCGCTGCGCTGCGCGATATCGCTCGAGCCATTGCCGGTCGTAAGGCGGGCCCTTCTTCGGGTTGTACATGTCGAGCTCGGGATCGCTCGCCAGCATGTCCGCTTCGTCGATCACCGAGGGGTCGAGCCAGTCGGTCAGGACTTGCGCGCGGCCCGGATGCGCGGCGCACATCGCGAGGCCATCCACCGGCGGCAGATCGGCGGGCGCGAGGTCGATCGGGCGGCCATCGGGCGTGTCGCGAATGGTGAGGCGCTCCGCCTGCGACTGATAGAAGGCGGCGAGCGAGCCGCCGCCCGAGTTGCCGAGCAGCAGGATGCGCTGGTAGCCCTCGCGCCGCAGGAAAGCGATGCCGGCCCCGAGGTCCTGGATGCAGCGCTCCATGGTGAGCGTCGTATCGTTGCCAGCGAAGCGCGTGTTGAGCGCGAGGATCGCGCGCCCGCGCCGCTCGAGCGGCTCAAGCAGGTAATGGCCGAAGAAGTTGCTCGACGGGTGAATGACGACGAACGCCACCTCGCGCCCGCAGCCCTCGGCGGCGAGGCGGCCGTAGATCGTCGGCTTTAGGAGGTTAAGGCCGCTCTGGCTGTCGGAAGGCCCGCCGGGCTTGACCTCGATTGCGACGAGCCGCCCGTAAGTCGCCTTCACCTACGCCGGGACGATGGTGCTGTCCTCGGGCATCGCCGCAATGCGTTCCGGCGTCTGCGACTGCTCGGCGGCGTATTTGCGGCGCTTGAGCTCGTTCCAGCGCTCGAGCTCCTTGCCAGCGTCGCGCTCGAGCTTGCGCCAGGTGTCCGCCTGTTCCGTACGCACCGCCATTTCCAGGCGGTGACCGTCGGGATCCATGAAGTAGATCGACGTGCACATGCCATGGTCCTTGGGACCGAGCACCTGGACGCCGTGCGCTTCGAGCCGCTTCTTGCCTTCGGTGAGCGCCTTCATGTCCGGCACCTCGAAGGCGATGTGCTTCACCCACCAGGGCGTCGGATCCTGGCTGTCGTCGCCGCCGCCGGGGACGTCGAAGAAGGCGAGATAGCTGCCGTCGCCGAGCTCGAAGAAGATGTGGATCGAGTCGGCCTCTTCACCCAGTACCTTGCGGGCCGGCTGCCCCGGCTCGTTCAGCGGCCAGGACGGCTTGTTGTTCTCCGGCGGCATCAGGCCGGCGACGTACTTCAGGCCGACGACCTGGGTGTAGAAATCGACGGTGCGCTGCGCGTCGCGGCAGCGGTAAGCGATGTGGTGCAGGCGCTGGAACATGGCGGGCTCCTCTCTGGTGCGATGGTACCAAAGCAACCCGGGTACGGTGTTTGCCTGCAAGGCTCGGCATGAGACTGCTCCT
>JAEKLK010000331.1 GCA_019509895.1 Betaproteobacteria bacterium
AGCATGAGGATCGGCAGGTCGCGTGTTCGCGCGTCGGCGCGCAAGCGCCGGGCGAATGCGAGGCCCGATTCGCCAGGAAGCATCCAGTCGAGCACCACGACATCGGGCAGCGCGGCGCGGATCGCGGCTTCGGCCTCTTCGGCGCTTGACGCGCGGCGCACGCGATGGCCGAAGTGCTCGAGATTCACGGCAACGAGCTCCTGGATCTGCGGCTCGTCTTCTACGACGAGGACGCTCGCGCTCATGCCGCTTCGCGGCTCGATATGTGCCGGACGTCCGTGCCCTTGACGATATAGATCACGTATTCGGCCATGTTCTTGGCGTGGTCGCCCATGCGCTCGATGGCCTTCGCCACCCAGATGACGTCGAGGGAGGTGGTGATGGTGCGCGGGTCTTCCATCATGTAGGTGACGAGCTGGCGCAGCACCGACTGGAACTCGGCGTCGATCATCGCGTCCTGGCGGATCACTTCCGCCGCGGCGTTGCAATCCAAGCGAGCGAACGCATCGAGCGCCCGGCGCAGCATCGAGATCGCCGCTTCAGCGGGATGGCGCACGTCGACCGCGCGCGACAGGCGGCCGCTCGGCTCGTGCTCGTGGATGTTCTTGCCCATGCGGGCGATCTTCTGCGCCTCATCGCCGATACGCTCGAGGTCGGTGACGGTCTTGGTGATGGCGAAGATCAGGCGCAGGTCGTTCGCCGCCGGCTGACGCTTGACGATCACGTGGCTGCACTCGCCGTCGAGCGCCACCTCCATGCCGTTCACCTTATGGTCGGTGGCGATGACGTCGTCGAGCAGCGCCAGGTTGCCGGCCTGCAGGCCGTCGAGCGCGCGCCGGATCTGCGACTCGACCAGCCCGCCCATCTCGAGCACGCGCGAGCGGATCGACTCCAGCTCGGCGTCGAACTTCTTGGAGAGATGCTCGTTCACCGCCATGTTGGGTGCCATTATGACAAGAGTAGGTACCCTGCATGACCGTTCCATGACTGCCGGGCAGGCACCGGTCACGCGCGGTCACGAAACGGCAACATTTGCGACCTACCCTCGGCCGTGAATGCATTCACCAGGAGACACCTCGCGATGTTGAGAGCGCTCGTTGGCGCGGCCACGCTCGCCGCTGCGGTTGCCGCCCCCGCGCTCGCCGTGGACATCACCGGCGCCGGCGCCACATTCCCCTACCCGATCTACGCCAAATGGGCGGACGCCTACAGGAAGGAGACGGGCATCGGCCTGAACTATCAGTCGATCGGCTCAGGCGGCGGCATCAAGCAGATCAGCGCCAAGACCGTCGACTTCGGCGCCTCCGACATGCCGCTCAGGCCGGAGGAGCTCGACAAGGGCGGGCTGGTGCAATTTCCGACCGTGATCGGCGGCGACGTGGCGGTGGTCAACATCAAGGGCGTCGCCGGCGAGCAGCTGCGCCTCACCGGCGAGGTGCTGGCCGATATCTACCTCGGCAAGATCAAGAAATGGAACGAGCCGGCGATCATGAATCTGAACCCCGGCGTGCAGCTGCCGGCAACGGCGATCAGCGTGGTGCATCGCTCGGACGGCTCGGGCACGACGTTCATCTGGACGAACTACCTCTCGAAGGTGAGCCCCGACTGGAAGCAGAAGGTCGGCGAAGGCACGGCGGTCAACTGGCCCACCGGCGTCGGCGGAAAAGGCAACGAAGGCGTGGCCTCCTACGTGCAGCGCATCGACGGCGCCATCGGCTACGTCGAGTACGCCTACGCCAAGCAGAACCGGATGGCCGTGGTGCTCGTCAAGAACCGCGACGGCGAGTTCGTCGCGCCGAGCGCGAACACCTTCCAGGCGGCGGCCGCGGGTGTCGACTGGAAGGCCGCGCCCGGGATGTACGTGATCCTCACCGACGCACCCGGCAAGCGCGCCTGGCCGATCGCCGGCGCCACCTTCATCCTGATGCACAAGGTCCAGGAGAAGCCCGAGAACGGCCGCGAGGTGCTGAAGTTCTTCGACTGGGCGTACGAGAAAGGCGACCCGCTCGCCCAGAGCCTCGACTATGTACCGATGCCGGACGCGGTGGTGAGGCTCATTCAGGCGAACTGGAAAGCGCAGCTCAAGGACGCGTCGGGCAAGCCCGTCTACTGAGTCAGAACCGCCTCCCTTAGAATCGCGAAGGCCGCATTGAGCGCCGTTCTGCCGATCAGCGAGACCGCCACCACCGACGTTGAAGCAGCGCGCGCGCCCCGCCATGCGAGCTGGGGCGACGCGCTGTTCGAGAACCTGACGCGGCTTTTCGCGCTGCTGGTTTTTGCTCTGCTGGCGGCGATCGTCGTCTCGCTCGTCGTCGGCTCGGAGCTCACGCTGCGCAAGTACGGCCCGTCCTTCCTCTGGAGCGCGCAGTGGGACCCGGTGCAGGAGAATTTCGGCGCGCTGGTGCCGATCTACGGCACGCTGGTTACCTCGGCGATCGCGCTCGCCATCGGCGTGCCGGTGAGCTTCGGCATCGCGCTCTTTCTCACCGAGCTCTCACCCGTGTGGCTCAAGCGCCCGCTCGGCACGGCGATCGAGCTGCTCGCCGCCATCCCGTCGATCATCTACGGCATGTGGGGCTTGTTCGTCTTTGCGCCGCTCTTCCAGGCGCATGTGCAGCCGAAGCTCATCGACGCCTTCGCTGACATCCCCGGCGTGGGAGTGCTCTTTGCCGGGCCGCCGCTCGGCATCGGCATGATGAGCGCCGGCCTGATCCTCTCGATCATGGTGATTCCGTTCATCGCCGCGGTGATGCGCGATGTCTTCGAGCTGGTGCCGCCGCTCCTGAAGGAATCGGCCTACGGTCTGGGTGCGACCACCTGGGAAGTGGTGTGGCGCGTGGTGCTGCCCTACACCAAGGTCGGCGTGGTAGGCGGCATCATGCTCGGGCTGGGCCGTGCGCTCGGCGAAACCATGGCGGTGACCTTCGTCATCGGCAACGCGCACCAGCTCGCCGCCTCGCTGATGGCGCCGGGCAACAGCATCGCGTCGGCGCTCGCCAATGAATTCACCGAGGCGGTCGGCGACGTCTACTACTCAGCGCTGATCGAGCTCGGGCTGCTCCTTTTCCTCATCACTACCATCGTGCTGGCCGTCTCCAAGCTGCTGCTCCTGCGCCTCGCGCGGCACGAAGGCGAGAAGACGTGAGCGTCGCCACGGCATCGAACGCGCGCTACCGCGGGCGCAAGCGCCAAAACGTGCTGATGCTCTTCATTTCGTGCCTGGCGGTTGCCTTCGGGCTCTTCTGGCTGGTGTGGATCCTCGGCACGCTGTTCTACGAGGGCGGCGCGGCGCTGCTGCGCGCGCAGCTCTATTTGCAGACGACGCCGCCGCCCGGCGACGACGGCGGGCTTGCCAACGCCATCGCCGGCAGCGTGGTGATCGTCGGCACGGCGACGCTGCTCGGCACGCCGGTCGGCATTCTCGCCGGCACGTACCTCGCGGAGTACGGCAAGAAGAGCTGGCTCGCTTCGGCGACGCGCTTTCTCAACGACGTGCTGCTTTCTGCGCCGTCGATCGTCATTGGCCTGTTCGTCTATACGGTGTACGTGGCGCGCATGAAGCACTTCTCCGGGTGGGCGGGCGCGATCGCGCTGGCGCTGATCGTCGTGCCGGTCGTGGTGCGCACTACTGACGACATGCTCAAGCTCGTGCCGAACAGCCTGCGCGAGGCGGCGATCGCGCTCGGCTGCCCGAGTTGGAAGATGATCGTCATGGTGAGCTACCGCGCGGCGCGCACCGGCATCGTCACCGGCGTGCTGCTGGCGGTGGCGCGCATCAGCGGCGAGACCGCGCCGCTCCTTTTCACCGCGCTCAACAACCAGTTCTGGTCGCTCGACCTCAACCGGCCGATGTCGAACCTGCCGACGGTCATCTTCCAGTTCGCCATGAGCCCGTATGCCGACTGGCATCGCCTCGCCTGGGGCGGCGCCGCGCTGATCACCCTCGCCGTGCTCGGCCTGAACGTTATCGCACGCGTGGTATTCGCAAGAAAGGACTGAGATGGCAGCCATAGACACGGCCGCGGGCCGTCCCCTGATCCGCACGGCCGTGCGCGGCGGCGAGCCGGCGCCCGCGCTGGCGGACCTGCCGGTGAAGCTGCGCGTGCGCAACCTCAACTTTTACTACGGCGCCTACCAGGCGCTGCACAACATCAGCCTCGACATCCCGGAGAACCGCGTCACGGCGTTCATCGGCCCGTCCGGCTGCGGCAAGTCGACGCTGCTGCGCACCTTCAACCGCATGTATGCGCTCTACCCGGAGCAGCGCGCCGAGGGCGAGGTGGCGATGGACGGCATCAACCTCCTGAGTGTGACGCGCGACCTGCCCCTTATCCGCGCCAAGGTCGGCATGGTGTTCCAGAAACCGACGCCCTTTCCCATGTCGATCTACGACAACATCGCCTTCGGCGTGCGCCTGTTCGAGCGGCTCAGCAAGCGGCAGATGGACGAGCGCGTCGAATGGGCGCTGACGCGCGCGGCCCTCTGGCCTGAGGTGCGGGCGAAGCTCAACCAGAGCGGCAACAGCCTCTCCGGCGGCCAGCAGCAGCGCCTTTGCATCGCGCGCTGCATCGCCATCAAGCCGGAAGTGCTGCTGCTCGATGAGCCGTGCTCGGCGCTCGATCCGATCTCGACCGCGCGCATCGAAGAACTGATCACCGAGCTCAAGAACGACTACACGGTCGTGCTGGTCACGCACAACATGCAGCAGGCGGCGCGCGTCTCGGATTACACCGCCTACATGTACCTCGGGCAGCTGATCGAGTACGGCGACACCGACTCGATCTTCATCAAGCCGCAGACCAAGCAGACCGAGGACTACATCACCGGCCGCTTCGGCTAAGGCACCTTTGGAAACGGAACGGGGTCCCCGCCTTCGCGGGGACGACGAGCGCCGCACGCAACAGC
>JAEKLK010000332.1 GCA_019509895.1 Betaproteobacteria bacterium
GCCTTGTTCATCACGCCCTCGAAGTCGCCGGAGTCGTACTCGAAGCCGGCGGCGATCTTGTACGGAAATGAGCGGATGAAGTTGCGCCGGCGCAGCTCCGCCGGATCCATGCCGAGCTCGATCGCCGCGTGCTCGATCAGCCGCTCGAGCGCGTACGACATGATCGGTCGGCCCGCGCCGCGATAAGCCGCCATCGGCGCGGTGTTGGTGAGTGCGAGCCGAATGCGTGCATAAGCGGCCGGCACGTCGTACACGCCCGAGAGGCAGTTGACGATGCCGATCGTGTTGATAAACGGGCCGGTCGGCGCGAGATAGGCGCCGAGATCGGCGAGCATGTCAAAGCGCATGCCGAGTATGCGGCCGTTGGCGTCGAGCGCGAGCGCCCCGCGCGCGCGCACGCCGCGCGCCTGCTCATCGGCCAGGAACACTTCGCTTCGCGTGCCGGTCCATTTCACCGGCCGGGCGAGCCGCTTCGCCGCGAAGAGCGCGGCGCAATACTCGGGATAAAGGTTGAAGCGCACGCCGAAGCCGCCGCCGACTTCCTCGGCAATGACGCGTATCTGCTCGGGCGGCACGCCGAGCACGGCCGCGAGCTGGTTGCGCATGATGCCGGCGCCCTGCGTGCACGTGTAAAGATGGTACCGCTCGCTCTTCGCCTCCCAGTGCGCGAGGCACGCCCGCGGCTCCATCGGGTTGCCGACGACACGCGAGATGTCGACCTCGAGCTCGATGGTGCGCGCCGCCCTGGCGAATGCCGCTTTCGAGCCCGCCTCGTCGCCCGACTCGTAATCCATGACGACGTTGCCCGGGACGCTGTCGTGCACGAGCGGCGCGCCGGACGCCACTGCCTGCGGCGCGCCGACGATGGCCGAGCGGTCGCGGTATTCGACGTTGACCAGTTCGGCCGCATCCTGCGCCGCGGTCGCGCTTTCGGCGACGATCAGCGCGACCGGCTCGCCGGTAAAGCGCACGCGGCCCTGCGCGAGCGCCGGACGGCCGGGATGGATGAGCTCCATGCCGCCGCGGCCCTTCACCGGCAGCGCGCACGGCAGCGATTTCAGCGCCGCCTTGATGTCTTCGCCGGTGATGACCGCGATGACGCCGGGATGGGCGAGCGCGGCGCTCGCGTCGAGCGCCACGATGTCGGCGTGCGCGCGATCCGAGCGCAGGAAAAATCCGTACGCCTGCGCCGGCAGGTCCCAATCGGAAACGTACTTCCCCCGACCGGTGAGCATCCGGTCGTCTTCCAGCCGGCCCTTGAGCATTTAGGTTGGCGTCGCGGCTTTACGTCTTGGCGAGCGCGATCAGCAGACTGCAGGGCGCGTAGTCGAGGAGCGTCGCACCGACCGAGCCTTTCCACCAGCGCGCCGCAAACGAGGTCTTCTGGTTGTGGCCGACGACGATCAGGTCGACGCCGATGCTCTTGGCGAAGCGGCAGATCTCCTCCACCGGCTCGCCGACCGCGAGCTGGCCGGTGGCATTGAAGCCGCGCTCGCGCAGCGTGCGGATGCCCTCGTCGAGCACCGTCTGGGTCCGCTTCTTCTCCTCTTCCAGCAGCTCCTCGGGCACGAAGCCCTCGGTAAGGAAGAGGCTCGGCGGCATGCTGGCCACCGCCAGCAGGTGCGTCTCGGCGCCGAGGAAGCTGGCGAGATCCGCGCACTCGAGGAGCGCGCGCTTTCCTTCGTGGGTGCCGTTGTAGGCGAGGAGGATCTTGCGGTACTTCATGGTTGTTTCCCCCGTCTAGTTCTGTTTGCCGAGCAACCCGACGCGCTCTATGGTCGCACGTTCGGCCGCCAGCGTCTCGGCCGCCCAGCGCGCGTAGTCGCCGCTCGATTTGTACCAGTAAACCTGATCCAGGCTTGCAAGCGCCTTAAGGTGCTCGGGATCGTCGAGCGTCTTGCTGAACACATCGTGCAGCGTGCGGACGATTGCGGCGTCCATGCCTCTCGGTCCGACGATGCCATAGGGCGAATACGAGACGATGTCGTAGCCGAGCTCGCGCGCCGTCGGCGCATTCCACTTGGTTCGTTTCTCGCCGAACGTGACGAGCAGCCGCATCTGCCCCGCCTCGACGAACCGGCCCCAGCCGGTCGAGTCCGAGTGCGCCGCGACATGGCCGCCGAGCAGCGCCTGCGCGCCTTCGGCGAAGCCCTTGTACGGCACGTGCAAGAGCTTCACGCCCGCCTTCATCGCCACCTCTTCCATCAGCAGGTGCGGCGAGGTGCCGGTGCCCGGCGTCGCGTACGAGAGCGCTCCGGGATTGGCGCGCGCCTGCTCGAGCAGCTCGCCGAGCGTCTTGTACGGCGCATCGGCGCGCACGACGATGCCGAACGTATAGCCACTGATACCGATGATGTAGCTGAAGTCGGCGAGCGCGTCCCAGTCCACGGCGCGCTGGTGCGGCAGGCGAAACGCGGTGATCGGCAGCTGCGAGACGGTATAGCCGTCGGGCTTCGCCAGTCGCGCCATCTGCGCCGGCCCGACCATGCCGCCGGCGCCCGGCTTGTTCTCGATGACCACCGGCTGGCCGAGGTACTTGGCCGCGACCTCGGCGAATTTGCGCAGATGCGTATCCGTGGTGCCGCCCGGCGGCCAGGGGCAGATCAGCGTGACCGGCTTCGCGGGAAAGGATTGCGCCGCCGCCGCGCTGGCGAGCGCGATGAGCGCTACAGTGACGATGGCGCGCATGCTCTCCTCCTCCGAGGGGCGATTATAGCCAGCGTCCGCCGCTAAAATAGCCACCCCGCCCGCCATGCTCGACGCCTCCCGCAGTGATCTTGTCGCCGGCGTTGCCGGCTGCGGCACCATGGGCCGCGGCATCGCGCAGGTGCTTGCGCAGTGCGGCGTGCGCACGCTGATCTACGACGCGCAGGCCGGCGCGGCCGAGCGCGGCCTCGATTCGATCGCGCAGGCGCTCACGCGGCTCGCCGAGAAGGGACGGCTCGACGATCCGCAGGCGATCAAGGGGCGCATCGAGGTGGTGCCCGGCCTGCAGGCGCTCGCCCCCTGCCACGTCGTGATCGAAGCGATCGTCGAGGACCTGAGCGCGAAGCGCACGCTCTTCTCGGAGCTGGAAACGATCGTCGGCGACGAGTGCATCCTCGCGAGCAACACCTCGTCTCTCTCGGTCACCGCCATGGCCGCGACGTGCAAGAACCCGGGTCGGGTGGCGGGCTACCACTTCTTCAATCCCGTACCGGTGATGAAAATCGTCGAGGTGGTGGACGGCGTGCTGACGCAGCCCTGGGCCACCGACGCGCTCACGCAGCTCGCCAAGCGCTTCGGCCACACGCCGATCCGCTGCAAGGACACGCCGGGTTTCGTCGTCAACCACGCCGGCCGCGCCTTTGTGCCGGAGGCGCTGCGCATACTTTCCGAAGGCATCGCGGAGCCCGCGACGATCGACCGCATCCTGGTCGATGCCGCGGGCTTTCGCATCGGCCCGTTCGGCCTCATGGACCTCGTCGGCCTCGACGTCAACCACGCCGTGATGAAGTCGATGTACCTGCAGTACTTCGAGGAGCCGAAGTACAAGCCCTCGCACATCGTCGAGCCGCGCGTCGCTGCGGGGCTCCTCGGCCGCAAGACCAAGCGCGGCTGGTACGAGTACACGCCGGACATGCAGATGCCGCCCGAGCCACCGGCGCCGAAGAGCAAGCCGGCGTCGGTCTGGGCGGCGCCCGAGCTCAAGGAGCTGCTGATCGGCCTCGGCGCGCGGCCGGAGCCCAAGCCCAGCGCCGATTCGGTGTGCTTCGTCGCGCCGCTCGGGCTCGACGCGAGCGCCGCGGCGCTCGAACAAGGTCTCGACCCCGCGCGCACGGTGGCCGTCGATCCGATCTTCGGCTTCGCCAAGCGCCGCACGCTGATGGCCACCCCGATAACGCGGCGCCAAGCGCGCGATGCGGCGCATGCGCTGCTCGCCTCCGACGGCGTGCCGGTGTCCGTAATCAACGACTCGCCCGGCTTCGTCGCACAGCGCGTCGTCGCCCATATCGTCAACGTCGGCTGCGACATCGCGCAGATGCGCATCGCCGCGCCCGAGGATCTCGATCGTGCGGTGAGCCTCGGCCTCGGCTATCCCAAGGGCCCGCTCGCCATGGGCGACGCGCTGGGCGCGAAGAAAATCCTCACCATCCTGCGAGCGATGCACGAGCTCTACCAGGAGCCGCGCTACCGGCCGAGCCCCTGGCTACGGCGGCGCGCCGAGCTCGGCGTATCGCTACTTACTCCGGAGAACTGAAACCATGCTCGACGCCTACCTCTACGACGGATTGCGCAGTCCCATCGGCCGCCATGCCGGCAAGCTCGCGGGCCTGCGCCCCGACGATCTCGCGGGCGAGGTCATCAAGGAAGTCGTCGGCCGCAACAAGATCGACCCGGCCGAAATCAGCGACGTGGTGCTCGGCTGCGTCAACCAGGCGGGCGAGGACAACCGCAACGTCGCGCGCTTCGCGGCGCTGCTCGCCGGCCTGCCGCCTACCACGCCGGGCTGCACGGTGAACCGCCTGTGCGCGAGCGGCCTGCAGGCAGTGGTGGATGCGTCGCGCGCGATCACTTGTGGCGAGGGCGAGCTCTACATCGCCGGCGGCGTCGAGAGCATGAGCCGCGCGCCTTACGTGATCGGCAAGTCGGACACACCGTTCAGCCGCGACGCGAAGATGTACGACACCACTATCGGCACGCGCTTCCCGAATTCGAAGTTCATCAAGCAGTACGGCAACCAGTCGATGCCCGAGACCGGCGACAACGTGGCGAAGGACCTCGGCATCACGCGCGAGCAGGCCGACGAGTTCGCGCTCGCCTCGCAGCAGAAATATGCGACCGCCGAGAAGGAAGGCTTCTACGCCGGCGAGATCATGCCGGTGAGCCTGCCGGCGAAGAAGAAGGCCGGCAATGCCTCCGGCATCAATGACGGCGCCGCGGCGCTCATTCTCGGCAGCCGCAAGTGGGGCGAGAAGAATGGCAAGAAGCCGCTGGTGCGGATCCGCGCGGCAGCGAGCGCTGGCGTCGAGCCGCGCATCATGGGGGTCGGCCCGGCGTACGCGATCCCACGCGCGCTCGAGCGCGCGGGCCTCAAGCTCTCCGACATGGACATCATCGAGATCAACGAGGCCTTCGCGAGCCAGGTGCTCGGCTGCCTGAAGCTGATGAACGTCGACCTGCAGGACCCGCGGGTCAATCCGAACGGCGGCGCCATTGCTATCGGCCACCCGCTCGGTGCCTCGGGCGCACGCCTTGCGCTGACGGTGGCGCGCGAGATGCAGCAGTCGGGCGCGAAGTACGCCGCGGTATCGCTTTGCATCGGCGTCGGCCAGGGCCTCGCCGTGATACTGGAAAGGGTTCAGTGATGAACGCGCCGATCAAGAAGGCGAAAGCCGAGTTCGACTGGTCCGATCCGCTGCTCCTCGGGCAGCAGCTCGCCGAAGAGGAGCGCATGGTGCGCGATGCGGCGCATGACTACTGCCAGGGCAAGCTCACGCCGCGCGTGCTCGAGGCGTTCAGGAACGAAAGCACCGACCCGGCGATCTTCCGCGAGATGGGCGGCCTGGGCATGCTCGGGCCGACGATTCCGCCGGAGTACGGCGGCCCCGGGCTGAACTACGTCGGCTACGGCGTGATCGCCCGCGAGGTCGAGCGCGTCGACTCGGGCTACCGCTCGATGATGAGCGTGCAGTCCTCGCTCGTCATGCTGCCGATCTACGAGTTCGGCACCGAAGGCCAGCGCAAGAAATACCTGCCGAAGCTCGCCACCGGCGAATGGATCGGCTGCTTCGGCCTCACCGAGCCGAACCACGGCTCCGATCCCGGCTCGATGCAAACGCGGGCGAAGAAGGTCTCCGGCGGCTACAGCCTCACCGGCAGCAAAACTTGGATCTCTAACTCGCCAATCGCCCACGTGTTCGTCGTCTGGGCGAAGGACGACGCCGGCGACATCCGCGGCTTCGTGCTCGACAAGGGCGCGAAGGGGCTCAGCGCGCCGAAGATCCACGGCAAGGTGGGCCTTCGGACCTCGATCACGGGCGAGATCGTCATGGAGAACGTTTTCTGCCCGGAGGAGAACGCCTTCCCGG
>JAEKLK010000333.1 GCA_019509895.1 Betaproteobacteria bacterium
CTGGCAACGCACCAACGCACGAAGTAGACGGCGAGCGCAATTGCCGCCACCAAGTAGAAAAGCGCGACGGTGTTACGCACGGGCGGCGCGATGCCGTAGATGCCGCGCACGCCCTCGGTGACACCCTCCCAATTGACCAGCACCTGGTAGGTGATGACGGCAAAGCCGAGCGAGGCGATGGCGAGATAGTGACCGCGCAGGCGCACCGCAAAGGCCGCGAGCGCGAGGCCGAGGAAGCCGGCGCCGACGATCGCGGCGAGCGAGGCGAGCCAGAAGTTCCAGTGGTAGGTCTTGATGAGAATCGTGCTGGCGTAGGCGCCGATGGCGAAGAACGCCGACTGGCCGAGGTTCAGCTGGCCCGTGTAGCCCATCACCAGATTGAGCCCAAGCGCGAGCAGCACATTCATCGCACACAGGATGAGGATGCCGCGCCAATACGGCGTGGTAATGAGCCAGGGCAGCGCGGCGATCACGAGCGCGGCGCCAATGAGCCAGGCGGCGCGCCTCACACGTTTTCCTCCTTGCGCTCGGCGATGAGGCCGGTCGGGCGGGCGACCAGCATGGCAAGCAGCAGGACAAACACCACCAGATCGATCAGGCCCGAGCCGAGATACTGGACGGTGAACGCCTCGATGATGCCGACCAGGATGCCGGCGATGATGGTGCCTTGCAGGTTGCCGAAGCCGCCGATGATGACGATGGCGAACGCCTTGACGATCACCGTGGCGCCGGCGAAGGGACTCAAGACCAGTACCGGCCCGAGCAGCGCGCCCGCCATGCCGGCGAGCGCCGAGGCGATGACGATGGTGAGCCCGATCAGGAGCCCCGGATTGATGCCCATCAGCCCCGCCGTCTCGCGATCCTGCGCCACCGCGCGCAGCGCCTTGCCGAGGAAGGTGAAGCGCAGAAAGGCATACAGCGCCGCGATGACCGCGGCCGAGACGCCGACCACCACGACGCTTTGCATGCTGAAGAAGAGCCGCCCGACGCGGATCGTCTCGCGCGCGAAGGGCGAGTCGAACTGGTACGGGATCGGGCCGAAGAGGGCGAGCTGCGCGTTCTCGAGGAGCACCGAGACGCCGATCGTTGCGATCAGCGGCCGCAGCTCGTCACCGCGTTCGCGCAACGGCGCGAACACTGCGGCGTTGACCGCGAGGCCGAGGAGCGCGCCCATGCCAAACGCGGCGACGATCGACACCAGATACGCAGCCGCGTCCGGCAGGCCGAGCAGCTTGGTGGCGAAGCGCGTCGCGGTGAAAAAGGCGGTGAAGGCGCCGACGGTGACGAAGTCGGCATGCGCGAAGTTGATCTGGTTCAGGACGCCGTAGATGAGCGTGAGCCCGAGGGCCACCATCACGTACAGGCAGCCCAGGTACACGCCGTTCAGCGACTGCTGAGCGACGAGCGCCGCCAAGTCGCTCATCTAGCGCCGCCGCATGTTGTCGCCCCCGCGAAAGCGGGGGCCCCGTTTGCTTGAAAGATGGGTTTCCCGCTTTCGCGGGAATGACGGCCGGATGCTTCTCCCTGCCGCAGCGTTACTGCCAGTTCAGCGCCTTCCAGGACAGATCCTTCTGCGTCTCGACGAAGTGCACTACCGAGAGGTCGGAGGTCTGGCCTTTCGCATCGAAGGTAATGCGGCCGGTCGTGACTTCGACGTCCTTGAACTTCGAGAACTGCTCGCGGATCGATTCGGAGTCCTTGGCGCCGCGGCGCACCGCTTCGGCGATCAGCAGGATCGCGTCGTAGGCGTGCGCGTTGATGTGCGTCGGCGTCTTGTCGGCGCCGTACTTTGCTTTGAACGCCTTGACGAAGTCCTGCACCATCTTGCGCTTCTCGTTCGGATCGAATTGCACGATCCGCACATAGCCCTCGGATGCCTGTCCGGCTTTCTGGTCGAAGCCATAGGGCAGCCAGATGGAGCCCATCTGCACGCCGCTGCCGCCGCCGCCCTTGACCACCTTCGCCTGCGCGAGGGCCTGCGAGAGACGCACCTGCTGGCCTTCGAGCGCGAAGGTCGGCAGCACGTCCACCTTGCCGAGCGAGGCGATGCGCGTCGCGATGGCGGTGAAGTCGTTCACGTCGCGCCCGAAGTCGATGGTGGCGAGCACCTTGCCGCCGGCGGCCTCGAACGGCTTCTTGAAGCCCTCGGCGTTGTCGTTCCCGGCGTTGGTCTTCTCGTGCAGGATCACCGCGGTGCGCGCCTTCAGCACACCCTGGGCGACCTTGACGAGCGGCGCGCTCTGCTGCTCGGCGTTCGGGAAAATGCGGAAGGTGTACTTGTAGCCCGACTCCGTGAGCTTCATGGTCACCGAGCCGACGTTGAGCTGAACTACCTTGGCCTCGTTCAGGATCGGCGCGATCGCAAGCGAGGCGTCCGAGCACTCCTCGCCGATGACGATATGCGGCTTGAACTGGTCGAGCAGGCGCTTCACCACATTGGTGGCCTGCAGCGGGCTGCAGGCCGAGTCCTCGTACTGCACCTGCAGCTTGTGGCCGTTCACGGCTCCCTTCAGCTGCTCGAGCGCAAGCTCGATCCCCTCCTTGTCCATGACGCCGAAGTAGGAGCCGGGTCCCGAGATCGGCATGGCGACGCCGATGCGGATCTCCTGCGACTGGGCGAGGCTGGAAAAGACCAGGGCGAGAAAAGTAAGACCAAGCCGCTTCATGACGCATCCCCCTCTAGGTTTTGCTGACGGACTGTACAAAAGGCCCACGCTTCCCACAAGCTTCGTTTACATGCTGGAAAAGGCGATCCGGGCGGCCGAGGCGGTGATCTACTACGCCTCCGGGGCGATCATGTTCTCTCTCACTGGCGTAATCCTCTACGCGGTGGTGGCGCGTTATTTCTTCAATGCCGCCCCGGCCTGGTCCGACGAGGTGCCGCGGGTGCTCTTCCTCTGGGGCACCTACATCGGCATCGCGCTCGCCGCCCGCCGCGGCAAGAGCCTGAGGGTGACCTTCCTGCTCGAGCGCCTGCCGCCGCTCGGCCGCCTGTGCCTCGAGATGCTCATGCACGTCTCGATCTTCGTCATGCTCGCGTTCCTGCTCTGGTACAACGTGCCGGTCATCGAGCTCGGCCGGCAGACGAGGATGCTCGCCACGCAGTGGTCCGACGCGATCCGGTTCTGGCCGCTCTCCGTGGGTTGCGTGCTGATCGGGCTCTACCAGATCCGCCTGGTTCTGAAGTCGGTCCAGGAGTACCGCGGCCGGTGATGCTCGCCTCGATGCTCGTCGTGCTGCTGATCTTCACGCTGCTCGGCATGGAGATCACCTGGGCGATCGCGCTGGCGTGCTTCTTCTACATCGCGCTTTCCGGGCTCACCGACCATCCCACCGAGTTCGCGCTGTTCTCGCAGCAGATGACCGCCGGGCTGGACAGCTTCGTGCTGGTATCGGTGCCGCTGTTCATCTTCGCCGGCGAGCTGATGAACGTGTGCGGGGTAACGCAGCGCCTGGTGCGCTTTGCGGCTTCGCTGGTCGGTCACATGCACGGCGGCCTCGCCAACGTCGGCGTGGTGGCCAACTTCCTGATGTCGGGCATCTCGGGGTCGGCGGTGGCCGACGCCGCGGCCACCGGCAGCGTGCTCGTGCCGGAAATGAAGAAGCGCCGCTTTCCCGAGGATTTCGCCTGCGCCGTGATCGCCTGCGCGGCGACGGTCGGGCCGATCATCCCGCCCTCGATCGTCTTCCTGCTGATCGCCTCGATCATCAATCTCTCGGTCGGCCAACTCTTCCTCGCCGGCGTGGTGCCGGGCGTGCTGATGACGGTGTTCATGTTCGGCGTGACCTGGCACCTGTGCCGCAAGCGTGATTACCCGCGCGAGCCGAAGGCCACCGGCGCCGAGCGCGTGCAGGCCGCGCGCGACGGCCTGCTCGCGCTGGTCGCCCCGGCGATCATCGTCGGAAGCATCGTCGGCGGCATCGCCACGCCGACCGAGTCGGCGGCGATCGCAGTGGGCTACACCGCATTTCTCGGCTTCGCGGTCTATCGCAACACCTCGTTCAAGGCCCTGATCGAGGCCGCGGCGACGGCGGCCGCAGGCTCCGCGCTCGTCATGCTCACCGTCGCCGCCTCGCAGATCTTCGCCTGGCTCGCGGTGCAGGAGCGCCTCGGCGAGATCCTCACCACGTCGATGCTCGCCGTCTCCGGCAACGTCTACGTCATGCTGCTGATGGTCAACGTGCTGATGCTCGTCCTGGGGATGTTCATGGAGCTGGTGCCTATCATCTTCATCCTCGCGCCGATCATCTTCCCCTGGCTCGCCAAGATGGGCGTGAGCGAGGTGCAGTTCGCAGTGGTGATGACGCTCAACCTGATGATCGGCATGATCACGCCACCGGTCGGGCTCAACCTGATGGTGCTCTCGGCTATTACCGGCGTGGAGGTGATGCGCATCTTCCGCGCCGGCATCCCGTACCTCTTTGCGCTGCTGGCGGTGCTGCTGCTGATCACGTACATTCCGGCCATCACGCTTTTCCTGCCCAGCCTTTTCTATCCGACAAAATGAACCCGGGGAGCCCATGAAACGCAGAGACGCAATCAAGGCGCTCGGCGCCGCCGCCATCGTGTCGCAGGTCGGCCTGTCGAAGCCGGCGCGCGCGCAGGTGAAGCTGCGCTATTCCAATGCCAGCAATTCCGGCTATCTCGCCAACGTCGTGATGACCGAGTACTGGCAGGAAGTCGCCAAGCGCACGAACGGCGAGGTGCAATGCGAAGTATTCTGGGGCACCCTCGGCGGAGAGCAGGCGCTGTTGAACGGCGTCTCGCTCGGCACGCTCGATGGCTACCACGGCGCGTACACCGGCATGCGCGAGTTCGATCTCTTCTACACGGTGGGCCTGTTCCGCGACTACGAGCATGCCGCGCGCGTCGTCAACGGCCC
>JAEKLK010000334.1 GCA_019509895.1 Betaproteobacteria bacterium
GCTGCCGATCGTGAAGACGTTCGCCTTGACCCGCGCGACATTTATGCCAAGCACCCGTGCCGCGAGCTCATCGTGCCGCACGATGTGCAGGGTGCGCAAAAACCGGCCGCGCACTAGCAGCCGGAATACGAGCAGTCCGAGCACCAAGCAGGTGATGGCCACGGCGTACCACGCATCGCGGCCGAGCGTGATCGGCGGGACCAGCACCAGCCCTGAGGCGCCGCCCGTGATCGATGGGAAGGCGCGCGCCACACCCTCCACGACGAAAGCGAAACCAAGCGTGCCGATCGCGAGATAGATGCCAGGCAAGCGCACGAAGATCTCCGCCACCACGCGCGCGATCGCGACGGTGATGACGATGCCCAGCGGAATGGCCAGCAGGCCCGGCACGTCGTACTTCTGCAGGATGCCCGCGGCGTACCCCGGCAGCACAGTGAACGCTGCCTGCCCCAGTGCCAGCATGCCCGTGACGCCGAAGATCAGATTCAGCCCGATGAGCGCGAGCGCGATGAACGCGGTTACTGTCGCAAGCGCCGGTGTCCATGCCGGCGCGATGCCGAGGTAGGGCAAAGCGATGAGCAGTGCTGCGGCGATGATCCAGGCGAGCTGTTTCATGCGCGGCGCGTGCCGCCGAAGCGGATATGCCGGCTCTGCCAGAGCGCAACGGCGATCAGCAGGCCGAACATCACCGGGTCCTGGTACAACGCGCCGAGATAGGCGCCGACCCACGATTCGAACAACCCAAGCCCGAGGCCGCTGAACACCACGCCGATCGGCGACATGCCCGAGATCGCCGCGGCGATGAAGCCGCGCAGGGTCATGGCGAGGCCGGATTGAAAGTCCACCGCGATCAGCGGAATCAGCAATGCCCCGGCAAGCGCGCCTAGAAGCGCGCCGATGCCATACGCGGTGAGGCGCGCACGCTCTACGTTGACCCCGAGTAGCTCGGCGGCGTACGGGTTCTCGGCGGCCGCGAGGAGCTGCTTGCCTGAACGCGTCATCTCCAGATAGACGGCGACCGCGGTCGAGCCGCCGAAGCCCAGGAGCACCAGCGCGATGCCTTGGGGCGGGATGACCCCGCCTGCAATGCGCAGCGGCGCGCCACTGAAAAGCGCCGGGAAGGACACCGGATCGGTGCCGCCCACCAGAATCAGCATGCCGCGGACGACGAATGCCGCGCCCAGAGTAATTAGGATCAATGTGCCGGCAGGCCATTCGGCGCGCGGCCGGAGCACGAAGCGGTGCAAGCTCAGCGCAAAGGCGACGGCTATCAGGATGGCGAGCGCGAGCGCCGCACCGAGCGGAAGGCCGCTCTTCGCCAGCATCGCTGCAGCCACGCCGGTGATGGCAAAGCTCTCACCGTGCGCAAGGTTGAGGATCCGCGCCGTGCGGTAGACCAACACCAGCCCGATCCCGAGGAACGCGTAAACCGCCCCGATCATCAGGCCGCTGATGACGGCCTGAGTTAGCAGGTTCACGGGTTATCTGATCGGCTGCGCCTTGATCCAGTTACCGTCCTTGAGCTCGACGATCATCACCGACGAGGCATCGAGGCCGACGTGATTGGTGGGCGAGAAGCGCTGGTTCTGGATGCTCTCGACCGGCGTCGACTCGAGGAATTTCTTCGCCGCCGCGGCGTCGGCGGGGTTCGGCACCTTGCGCAGCACCGCTTCGGCGACGTCTACCTCGGCCTTGCCGAGCAGGTTGATCATGTCCGGCTTCTCCGAATAGCGCTTGGCATAGGCGTCGAGGAAGGCCTGGGCGCGCTCGCGCTCGCCGGCGTTCGACAGGTGCTCGGGGACGAGCGCGATGACGCTGGTGCCGAGCAGCCGCGGCGGCGCGACGTCCTTGATCAGGCTGACGAAGGCCTCGCTCATGTTGCCGTAGCTCACCATCAGCGGCTGGGGCAGGCCGAGGATCTTGAAGCTCTTCACCACGGTAACCGCGCCGGCGCCGGTATAAGAGGAGTACACGAGCTTGATGTCCTGCCCCGCGACATTCGCCAGCTGCGTCGAGGCGTCGGTGGCGCGCAGGTCGATCCGCGCCAGGCGCAGCTCCATTTTCTGGTCGCCGAACACCTTCTTCGCGCTTTCAACACCGACTTCGCCGCTGGCATCAGTCGCGGCGACCATGCCAATCTTGTTGAGGCCGCTCTCCTTCATGTATTTCGCGATCGCTTCGGTGAGATGCAGGTCGGAGGGGCTGACCTGGAAGGCATAGCTGTCCGCGGGCGGCACCACGTTGGGCGACGGGATCAGGAGCAGCGGCCCCTGCTTCACCAGCGGTTGCATCGCGCGCAGGCTCGCGGTGAGCGAGTTGCCAAAGACCATGACCGCGCCTTTCTCCTGCATGTCGCGCACGCAGGCGACCGCCTTCTCGGGGCGCGCCTCGTCGTTGCAGGTGACGAGCTCGATCTTGCGGCCGTTGATGCCGCCTTTGGCGTTGATATCGTCGGCCCACATCTTCGACGCCTTGTTGAGGCGCGTTCCGACGGTGGCAGCGGGGCCGGTGAGCGGCGCGACCTCGCCGATCAGGATCGGGCCGGGCTGCGCCTGGACGGCACCGGCAGCGCAAACCAATAGCGTGCACAGCAGACTGCGGCTCATCGTCTCCTCCTGAGATGACTATTTCGTTGCGGCGAGCTGGTAACGCCCATCGGGCGTGCGCTCGATGCCTCTGTCCTTGCGTACGGCGTCGAGCTCGATCAGCACATCACGGCCATCGCGGCTCCCGGCCGCTTCCATCAGCTCGCGGAAGCTCTTCGCCCCCTGCTCGAGCGCCTGGCGCACGCTTATGCGCGGCTGCGATGCGAGCTTAGGCGCTTCGGGCACGCGGTAATCGGTCGTGCGGTTCCAGCCGAAGGGGAAGGTGAGGTCAAAGCCCGCCTTGGCGCCGGTGCGGCTGCCGCCGAGCGAGGGATCGAGCGGCACGCAGCGGAAGCCGCTCTCCACGACGAGGTCGCGGTCGGGCTGGAAGCGCGTGGCGAGCGCCCAGTCCATCTGCGCGTCGGAAAAGATGTCGATGTCTTCGTCGACGACGAAGACGTTCTTGACGTCGGCGCTCGAGCCCATCACCGCGGAAATGGCGTTGCGCACCTCGCCCGGATAGCGCTGCCGCAGCGCCACGCGGAAGTTGTGCATGCCGCCGCACGAGGCGGTGGCGTACACCGCGACCGGCTCGCGCACAGCTGTCATGAGCGCGCTCCACGCCGCGGCTTCGGTGCGCAGCGCGCACAGCTGCGCGGTGTCGGTGCAGTCGAGGCGCCGGCCGCCGATGGTTACCGTCTGGAAAAGCGCGTCCTTGCGCATGGTGATGGCGGTGAGGTGGAACACCGGGTTCGTCTTCATATGGCCGTAGTAGCCGACGTACTCGCCATACGGGCCTTCGCTTTCCACCCAGCCGCGCTCGTCGAGATAGCCCTCGAGCACGACTTCGGCATCGGCGGGCACCATCGCGTCGATGGTGGCGCACCTCACGAGCGGCACTGGCGCGCCGCGCAGTCCGCCCATCAGCGCGACCTCATCGGCGATCGCCGACATCGCGGTCGCCGCGACGCCGTCGGCCGGATGCGAGCCAACGACGAACGCCACCGGCATACGCTCCTTGCGCTTCACGTACTCGCCATAGAGCGCGCGCAGGTCGCTCGGGGCGATGAGGTCGATGCCAGCTTCGTTGCGCCCGCGCAGCATCATGCGTCGGTAGCCGACGTTGCGCTTCGTGCCGTCGAGGCTGCGGGTGATGTCGATGCTCGCGGAGATGTAAGGCCCACCATCTTCGCTGTGCTGCAAATGGATCGGCAGCTTGGTGAAGTCGGCCTGCGCGCCGGTCCACACGACCTGGTGCACCGGCGCGGCGCTGGACGAGACCTCCACCGGGGGAATCGGCGCCTCGAGACGCCGGCTGACCTCGGCGCGCAGCTCCTTCTCGCTCACGCCGAAGGCGAGCGCGATACGCCGGCGGCTGCCGAGTACATTGCCGACGACCTCGGCCTTTTCGGGACCGGCGGCGCGGAAGTGCACGGCCTTCGGGTTGCCGTCGAGGCGCGCGCCGATATCGACGAGATCGACCTGTTGCGACACCACTTCGAGCTCGCCTTCGGTCGCGAAGCGCTCGACGAGGCGACGCAAACGAAAGCGCTCGAGGTCCGCATCGCCCTTTTGCGCGCGCGCGGGCGCGTCAATCACTGATGCCATGTCTCCTCCTCCTCCTCGACAAACTAGTTGCAGCCGAAACAATTGATGCTATCACCATCATTTCGCGCGATAGCCGAGCCGTCCCGAGAGCTGGCGCGCCGCGCGCTTTACCGCGATGGCGATGGGCCCGTCCCAAGCGACGTCGAATCCGCCCTGCGGCCCGAGCGCGGCGATCACTGCGACGATGCCGCCGCCGTGGCCGAACACCGGCGCTGCGACCGAGGCGACGCCGCGCAGCAAATCTCCCTGCACGCGCGAAAGGCCACGCTCGCGGATCTCCTCCAGCCGTTCGGCATAGCCATGCTTCGCCTCGGGCGTGCGCGCGAACTCGGCCTTGAGAAGGGGTGCGGTCAGTGCAGTGGGTAGGTAAGCGGCGAACAGTCGGCCGGTGGCGGAATTGGCGAGCGGCATCACCCAGCCTGCGCGCACGTTAGTTGCTACCGGCCGCGACGATTCTTCCCAGCGCGCGACCACCGGACCCTTGTTGCCCCAGATCGCGAGCAGCACGGTCTCGTCAACCTCGGCGCAAAGCTCCGCAATGATCTCGGCGCCGAATTTGATGACATCCAAGGCGCCGAGCGCGGCGATACCGAGCTCAATCGCGAGCGGCCCGAGACGGTAACGGCTGCCTTCGCGATCCTGCTCGGCGAGGCCGGCGCGGATCAGGCTGACAAGATAGCGGTGCGC
>JAEKLK010000335.1 GCA_019509895.1 Betaproteobacteria bacterium
CGACGATCTTCACGTCGATCGTCACTTTCAGGCCGAGCGGCGTCGCCGCGAGATGATCGATCGACACATGCGCGCCGACCGAGTCCTCGCCGGCATCGAGATGCTCGAGCAGAAAATCGCGGCAGGTGTACTCGACGTCGCTCACCATGCGCGGCGTCGCATACACCATGCCTTCCTTCCCCATGAAGCCGATGCAGCGACTTTCGTCGACGGTGACCTCGCGCCGCGTCGCCAGCTCCGCCTTAAGCGAGTCCTTCACGGCGCCTTGTATCCGGCGCGCTCGATGGCGCGCTTGAACTCCGCCGGCCCGGCCTTCGCCGGATCGTAGGTGACGCGCGCGCGACCCTGCTCGAGCGAGACGTCGACGTTCTCCACGCCCGCCACGCCCGAGAGCATGCGCGTCACGCTCTTCACGCAGCCCTGGCAGTCCATGCCCTCGACCTTCAGTTCGACGGTTTCCATGCGCCGATAATACCGTCATGACGACCGATCCTGTCTGCGGCATGGAAGTCGACCCGGCGAAGCCGGGAGCGACAGCGCAGCACAGCGGCAAGACCTACTACTTCTGCTGCTCGCACTGCGCCGCGCGCTTCAAAGCCGAACCGCAGAAATATCTGCAATCCGCGACCGACCCGGTGTGTGGCATGAAAGTCGAGCCGGCGAACGCGGCGGCTGAAATCGAGCATCAGGGTCACACGTATTACTTCTGCAGCAAGCAGTGCGCGGCCAAGTTCCATGCACAACCCGAGCGATATGCGCACGTCGGCCACGATCATTCGCAGCCTGCGCATGCCAAGAGCGGGCAATACACCTGTCCGATGCACCCGGAGATCGTCCGCGACGGCCCGGGGTCGTGCCCGAAATGCGGCATGGCGCTCGTGCCCATGGACGCTACCGAGAAGGACGATTCCGAGCTTCGCGATCACACGCGCCGATTCTGGGTGAGCGCAGCGCTCAGCGCGCCGCTCGTCTTCATGGCGATGTCGCCGATGCTCGGCATCGAGCGGCCGCTCGGCTTCTCGCCGGCGGCGCGGAGCTGGCTCGAGCTGGCGCTCGCCACGCCGGTCGTCCTCTGGGGCGGCGGGCCGTTCTTCCACAAGTTCTGGCTGTCGCTCGCGAACCGCAGCCCGAACATGTACACGCTGATCGGGCTCGGCGTTGGCCTCGCCTATCTCTACAGCGTCGCGGCCGTGCTGGCGCCCGCCATCTTCCCGATGGAGATGCGGGGGCACGACGGCACGGTCGGAACCTATTTCGAAGGCGCCGCGGTCATCGTGACGCTGGTGATGCTCGGCGAAGTGCTGCAGCTCCGGGCCATCGGGCGCACCAGCCAGGCGGTGCGCCGGCTGCTCGAGATGGCGCCGAATACGGCGCTGCGCATCGAGGCCGACGGACGCGAAGTGGAAGTGCCGCTTACCGACGTGCACGTCGGCGATCGGCTGCGGGTGAGGCCCGGCGAGAAAATCCCAGTCGACGGCGTCTGCCTCGAAGGCTCCTCGGCGGTCGATGAATCGATGGTGACCGGCGAGCCGGTGCCGGTGGCGAAAAAGCCGGCGGACCGGCTCACCGGCGGCACGATCAACGGCCGCGGAACGCTCGTCATGCGTGCCGAGCGCATCGGCGCCGACACGCTGCTCGCGCGCATCGTGCACATGGTAGGTGAAGCGCAGCGCACGCGCGCGCCGGTCCAAAGGCTCGTCGACCAGGTCGCCGCGTACTTCGTCGAGACTGTGATCGCCATTGCACTGATTACCGCCTTCGCCTGGTGGTGGCTCGGTCCGGCGCCGTCCGCCAGTTATGCGCTCATCAATGCCGTCGCGGTGCTGATCATCGCCTGCCCGTGCGCCCTCGGGCTCGCGACGCCGATTTCCATCACCGTGGCGATGGGACAGGGAGCGCTGAACGGGATCCTTTTCCGCAACGCCGAGGCGGTGGAAAGGCTGCGCGATGTGAAGTGCCTCGTGGTAGACAAGAC
Organism: Betaproteobacteria bacterium; assembly: GCA_019509895.1. Classification (GTDB taxonomy): domain Bacteria; phylum Pseudomonadota; class Gammaproteobacteria; order Burkholderiales; family SG8-39; genus SCGC-AG-212-J23. Next base: position 1,976 of record JAEKLK010000335.1, read on the forward strand.
CGGCACGCTGACGCTCGGCCGGCCGCAGCTCACCGACGTGTTCACGCGGAATGTCGCCGAAGAAGAAGCGATCGGGCTCATCGCCAGCCTCGAGCGCGCGAGCGAGCATCCGCTCGCACAGGCGATCGTCAAACGCGCCGAAGATCGCAAGATCGCGCTGCAACCGGTGGCGAATTTCGCATCCATTACCGGTCAGGGTGTCCAGGGAACGGTCGCGGGGCGCGGCGTCGCGGTCGGCAGCCGCCGTTTCATCGAACGTTTCGAAGCCGTGCCGCAGTCCCTCGCCGACAAGGCCGACAGCCTGCGCGCGGAGGGCAGGACGGCGATGTTCGCCGCCATCGACGGGCGCGTCGCCGCGGTGATCGCAGTGGCTGACCCGATCAAGGAGACGACACGGGAAGCGGTCAAGGAGCTGCAGGCACAGGGCGTAACACTCGTCATGCTCTCCGGCGACTCGCGCAAGACCGCCGAAGCAGTCGCCCGGCAGCTCGGCATCAAGGAGGTGATTGCCGAGGTGCTCCCCGAGCAGAAGGTTGAGCACGTCAAAGCGCTGCAGGCGCAAGGCCGCTCGGTGGCGATGGCCGGCGACGGCGTGAACGATGCACCCGCGCTCGCACAGGCCGACGTCGGCATCGCCATGGGCACCGGCACGGACGTCGCGATAGAAAGCGCAGGCGTCACGCTCGTGAAAGGTGACCTGCGCGGGATCGTCAAGGCGATCCGGCTTTCCAAGGCGACGATGCGCAACGTAAAGCAGAACCTGTTCTTCGCCTTCGTCTACAACGCGATCGGCGTGCCGATTGCCGCGGGCGTGCTCTACCCGTTCTTCGGCGTGCTGCTCTCGCCGATGTTCGCCGGCGCCGCGATGGCGATGAGCTCGGTGTCTGTCGTCTCCAACGCACTGCGGCTGCGCCGCGCAAGGATCTGAATGCTGCGTGCACTCTTCTTCAGCCTGATAGCAATCAGCAGCGCGGCCGGCGCAGAGGTGACGTTGGTACATGTGCACGGACTCTCGTACAGCAGCGACGGCAAGCGGCTCATGATTCCCAGCCACTTTGGCATCGCGATGTACGAAAACGGCAAATGGTCGAAGGCGCCCGGGCCGGAGCACGACTACATGGGCTTCGCAGCGACCGCGCAGCACCTCTACAGCAGCGGTCACCCGGCGGCGGGTACCGGCCTCGTCAACCCGTTCGGCCTCTTGCGCAGCAAGGATGGCGGCCAGAGCTGGGACAAGCTCGGCCTCGAAGGCGAGAGCGATTTTCACGTCATGGCGACGAGCTGGCATACCAATGCCATCTACGTCTGGAACCCGGCGCCCAATTCCCGCATGAAGCAACCCGGCCTGCACTACACGCTGAACGACGGTCTCGCCTGGCAGCGTGTGGGCGCCAAGGGCGTCGACGGCAATCCGTACGCGCTCGCGGTTCACCCGGAGGACGCGAAATCGGTCGCCGTGGCGACACCCGGTGGAGTCTTCGTCTCCAGCGACGCGGGCGAAACTTTTGCGAGCATCACGGCGAGCCAGGGACGGCAATCCTTTTCGACCTCGACGGCAAGCACCTGTGGTTCGCCGGTTACGACAGCGAAGCGCGCCTCTCGCGAGCGCGTCTGGGCGGTGGGCCGATCGCGCGGCTCAAGCTGCCGCCACTCACCAAGGATGCGGTGTCCTTCATCGCGCAGAATCCGGCTCGGCGCGACGAGTACGCCATCGCGACGTTCAACCGCGACGTCTACCTGTCGCGTGATGCCGGGAAGAGCTGGCGCGCCATCGCGGAACGCGGCGCTACGAAATAATCAACCGAATTGCTCTCGATCGCTCGCGAGCTCGTAGAGCACATCCGGGCGTCCCTCCTCGTTCCCGCTCCCGTCGCCGAACGCGATCGGCACGAAACCATGGCGTTCGTAAAAGCGGCGCGCGCCCTCGTTCTGCTGAAAGGTATACAGACGGACTGGCCGCCGCGCGACTGCGATCGCGTGCGCGAGCAGGCGCGAGCCGATGCCTCGGCCCACGTGTGACGGCCGCAAGTAGAGATGCGTGAGCCAGGTAATGCCGTCGCGTTCACGTACTGCAAGGAACCCGACCACGGCGTCACCAGCGACCGCGACGGTCAATGTCTCGGTGCGCAGCACCGTGTCTCGCATCCAGTCCCGAATCTCGTCATCGGAGCGCGGCGATGCGAGGTAAGGCAGAAATATTCTGCGCGACGTGAGCAGCACATCGGCGATGGCCGCCGCATCGGCGGCGCGTGCCGCGCGCAGCTCAACCTTCACTGCATGTAGCGATTGAGGTCCGGCGTCGCGAGCGAGCGTTCAAGATAGCCGAACGTACCGCGCTCCTTCACCTCGCGCGCGGCATCCAGGAGCCCCGTCATCGCCGCACGGAAGAGCGAAGTGGCGAGGCTGATGCGGCGCACGCCGGCGGCCTCCAGCTCCGCGACGCTGAACGATTTTCCCTTGATGCCGACCATGAAGTTCACCGGCTTCTTCACGGCTGTGCACACGCGGCGCACGGACTCGAGGTCGGGCAGGCCGGGCGCGAACAGCACGTCGGCGCCGGCCGCTTCGAAGGCCTGGAGGCGGCGGATGATTTCATCGAGGTCCGGGCTGCCGCGCAGAAAGCCCTCGGCGCGCGCCGTAAGAGTGAAAGGGAACGGCTGGGCGCGCGCCGAGGCCACGGCGGCCTTGATGCGTTCTACTGCACTCGCGAAATCGTAGAGCGGGCTCTCCTTGTCTCCGGTCGCATCCTCGATCGAGCAGCCGATGAGCCCCGCTTGCGCCGCCAGCCGCACGGTCTCGGCGACCGCCGGTGGCGCATCGCCAAAGCCCTTCTCCAGGTCCGCGGAGACCGGAAGATCGGCCGCTGCGACGATGATGCG
>JAEKLK010000336.1 GCA_019509895.1 Betaproteobacteria bacterium
GGCCGCGATGCACGCCTCGATGATGGCGATCCGGCTGCCCAGCGCCTGGCAGCGCGCCGTGCCTGCGACGCGCGAGGCGGCGGCAAAGCTGCAATCGGTCTTCATGCGCGAGCATAGGATTGCGGTGGCCATCAACGTCATCGATGGCGCGCTATGGGCACGAATCTCGGCGCAGGTCTACAACGAACCAGGCGACTACGAGCGCCTACGCGAAATCGGCGCCAGCGGACCCGGCTAGTCAGCGGTGGCGCCGCTCGCTCGGATGACGCGCGCCCATTTTTCGTTTTCGCTGTGGATCCAGCGCTGAAAGTCGCTGGCGCTGCCCGCTACAACACCAAATCCCTGCTTACCCAAAGATCGACCACGTCGGGTGCGCGCATGCCGCGCACTGTCTCATTGCCGAGCCGTCCGAGTACCTCCGCGGGTGTGCCGGCAGGCGCAAGCAGACCGATCCAGGCCAGCGACTCAAGCTGCGGGTAGCCGAGCTCGGCGACGCTCGGCACATCTGGTGCGAGCGCATTGCGCTCGAGCGCGGTGATGGCAAGCGCCTTCATCTTGCCCGCTCGCACATGCGGCAGCACGCCGGGAATGATGGCGAACATCGCCTGGATGTTGCCGGCAAGCATGTCGGTGACGGCCGGAGGAAATCCACGATACGGGATGTGCACCGCATAGAGCTTTGCCTCGCTCTTCAGGAGCTCCATCGTCAGGTGCGACGCGCTGCCGCTGCCGACCGACCCGTAGGAAAGCCGGCCCGGATGAGCGCGTGCGTAGTCGATGAATGCCTGGAAGGTATGCAACTTGAGTTCGGGCACCACCACGAGCATCTGCGGCGCCACCGCGAGCAGCGAGATCGGCGCGAGATCCTTGTCCGGATCGTATGGCAGCGATGCATATAGATATTTGTTGGTCGCGATCGGCCCATTGATACCGACGAGGAGCGTGTAGCCATCAGCCGGCGCCTTGGCGACCGCCTCGGTGCCGATGTTGCCGCCGGCGCCGGTTCGGTTTTCCACTACGAACGGCTGGCCAAGCGACTCCTGCAGCTTGGTGGCGAGCGTGCGGCCGACGATGTCCGGCGTCGAGCCGGGCGGAAACGGCACGACCAACTTTACCGGGTGCGACGGATAGGATTGCGCCGCCGCCACGGTACAGACCATCAGCGCGAGCAGCGTTGCCCAGCGCATCAGATCTTCTCCGTCTCGCCGCCGCGCGGCTGCCAGACGAGTAGCCGTCGCTCCGCGAGTGTCACGGCCCAGTCGAGCAGCAGCGCGAAGGCGGTGAGCACGACAATGCCCGCGAACACGGCATTGATATCAAAGGTCCCTTCCGCCTGCAGAATGAGATAGCCGACGCCGCGCGAGGAGCCGAGATACTCGCCGACCACCGCGCCGACGAAGGCGAGTCCCACTGAGTTGTGCAGGCTCGCGAACACCCAGCTCATCGCACTCGGGATATAGACGTGGCGAAGGAGCTGCCGGTCGTTCGCGCCCAGAATCCGTGCGTTCGCCACGACGGTGAAGCTCACCTCGCGCACGCCCTGATAGACGTTGAAGAAGACGATGAAGAAAACGAGCGTCACACCGAGCGCGACCTTCGAGCCGATGTCGAGGCCGAACCACACGGCAAAGATGGGCGCCAGAATCACGCGCGGCATGGAGTTCAGCGCCTTGATGTAGGGGTCGAGGAGCGCCGACGCCGTGGGCGCGAGCGCCAGCCACAGTCCCATCGCCAGGCCAGACGCGGTGCCGATGACGAAGGCGAGCGCGGTCTCGACGAGTGTGACCCACAGGTGCGCGTAGATGCTGCCGCTCGTGAACCATTCCCAGATGCGCTCGAACACCTTGAGCGGCTCGCCGAAGAAGAAGGCGGCCTTGTTGGGATCGTCGAAGTAGACCGGCGGCAGGAGCGTCGGGCTGGTCGCCACATACCAGAATGCGAGAAAAGCGACCAACAGCAACACCTGCCAGAGCCGCAGCAGCCTAGTGGAGCTGCTGTTGCGCATAGCTCTTCAGTACTTCCTCGCGCATTGCGTGCCAGATGAGGCCGTGCAGCTCGATGAAGCGCGGCGTCAGCCGGATCTCGGCGACATCGCGCGGCCGCGGCAGGTCAATGGCGAATTCGCCGATCGGATGCGACTCGGGGCCCGCGGCGAGCACCACCACGCGGTCGGAAAGCGAGATCGCTTCTTCAAGGTCGTGCGTGATGAACACCACCGACTTGCGGTTCGCGGACCAGAGCTCCAGCAGCTGGTTCTCCATCAGCTGCCGCGTCTGAATGTCGAGCGCGGAAAACGGCTCGTCCATGAGGATGATCTGCGGATCGAGGATCAGCGTCTGGGCGAGCGCCACGCGCTTGCGCATGCCGCCGGAAAGCTGGTGCGGATAGCGGTCGCCGAAGCCGCGCAGGCCGACGCGCTGCAGCCACTGGTCGGCGCGCCTTAGCGCTTCCGCATGCTCAACGCCGCGGAACTCGAGCCCCGCGGCGACGTTGGCGCGCGCCGTGCGCCACGGCATGAGCGCCTCGGTCTGGAAGAGGTAGCCCGCCTTGGCGTTCAGTCCGGCGAGCGGCTCGCCGAACACGCTGACGCGGCCGGCGGACGGTTGCAGCAGTCCCACGGCGACATTCAGCAGCGTCGACTTGCCGCAGCCGGTCGGCCCCACTACCGAGACGAATTCGCCCGGCGCGACGCGCAGGCTGGTGTCGCGTACTGCGGTATAGCGCGCGCCATCGGGCGAGACGAACGTGATGGTGATCGCCTCGAGTGCGAGCGCCGGGACCACGCTACTTTTTCTTGTCGAGCTTGGCGTGCGCGCGCTTCACATACTCGTTCGTATACGTCTCGCCGAGGTTGATCTCGGCGGGCTTGATGTTCGGATTGAACGAGGCCAGCGCCTTGAGCGTCGTCTTGGCGCCGGCTTCGGGGAAATACCCGTCCTTGGAATAGGCGGTGCGCACATTGTTGAAGGCGAAGAGATACAGCGCCTTGTCGCCGAGCAGGTACTCCTCCGGCACCGTCTCGAGGATCTGCTGCGGCGAAGCATCCTGCATCCATTTGAGCGTGCGCACCGTGGCATTGGTCAGCGCCTGAACGGTGTTGGGATTCTTCTTCACGAAGTCGAGCGGTGCATAAAGGCTGGCCGCCGGCATCGGCCCGCCGAAGAGCTTCGCCGTCCCTTCCGGTGTACGCGTCTCGGCGATCACTTTCACCTTGTTGGCCTTCTCGAGCATGGTGACTGCGGGATCGGTCTGCGAGATGACGTCCACCTTCCCTTGGTCCACCGCGGCGATCACCGTGGCCCCGCCCGTGCCAATGCCGATGATCGCCACATCGGTCGGCTTGAGGCCGCCCTGCGCGAGCACGTAATTGATCACCATGTTGGTGCTCGAACCCGGCGCGCTGACGCCGACCTTCAGGCCCTTCAGGTCCTTGGGCGAGTGGTACTTGCCGGCAAGCTTGCTCGAGATCGCTACCGTAATCTGCGGGGCCGCGCCCGTCAGTACGAACGCCTGGAAATGCTGCTTGCGCGACTGCATGTTGATCGTGTGCTCGTAGGCGCCGGCAACGACGTCCGCGCTGCCGCCGACCACCGCTTCGAGGGACCGCGTGCCGCCCGGGAAGTCGCTGATGCGCACGTTCAGCCCTTCGTCCTTGAAGTAGCCGAGCCGCTCGGTGAGCGTCAGTGGCAGGTAGTAGAGCGCGACCTTCCCACCGACGGCGATGTGGACATCGCGCTTTTCAGGCTGTTGCGCGTGGACTGCGCCCGTAGCGGCGAGCGCAAAGGCAAGCATTAGCGTTCTCATAGTTCCTCCTCGGGGCGGCAAATTTACTAGATTTCGCGCCGCTCCAGCAGCGCCTGGGAGAGCGTGCCTGCATCGACATATTCAAGCTCGCCGCCGAGCGGCACGCCGCGCGCGATGCGGCTCACCCGGATGCCGCGCGCGCGCAGCATCTCGGCGATGTAATGGGCGGTTGCCTCACCTTCGTTGGTGAAGTTGGTGGCGAGGATCACTTCGCGCACTTCGCCCTCGGCGACGCGCGCCTGCAGGCGGTCGAGGCCGATGTCGCGCGGCCCGACGCCGTCGAGCGGCGAGAGGCGGCCCATCAGCACGAAGTACATGCCCGAATAGGAGACCGTCTGCTCCACCATGGCGAGATCGGCCGGGGTCTCGACCACGCACAGGAGGCTGGCGTCGCGCCGGGGCGAGCAGCAGAGCGAGCACACTTCGTCCTCGCTGAAGTTGTTGCACTTCGCGCAGCGCTGCACGGTCTCGAGCGCCTGCGAGAGCGCCTGCGCCAGCTGGCCGGCGCCCGCCCGATCGTGCTGCAACAGGTGGTAGGCCATGCGCTGCGCCGAGCGCGGGCCGACGCCCGGCAGGACGCGCAGCGCCTCGACGAGTCGCTCGAGGCCCTTGGCCGAGGGGACGGCGCTTTTCGTCAAAACGGCAGCTTGAAGCCCGGGGGCAACCCGAGGCCGGCGGTCATGCCGCTCATCTTCTCGGCGATGGTTGCTTCCACCTTGCGCGCGGCGTCGTTAAACGCCGCGGCCACCAGGTCCTCGAGCATGTCGCGCTCATCGCCGAGCAGCGATGGGTCGATGGTGACGCGCTTCACCTCGTACTTGCCCGTCATCTGCACCTTGACCATCCCGGCGCCCGACTGCCCTTCCACTTCCATGGTGGCGAGGTTTTCCTGCATGCGGCGCATGTTTTCCTGCATGAGCTGCGCCTGCTTCATGAGCTGCCCGATGTTGCCTTTCATTTGCGCTCTTCCCTGATGGTCGAGTCGACGACCTTACCGTCGAACATGTTGACGAGGTCCTTCACGAAACCGTCCGAGTGCACCGACTGC
>JAEKLK010000337.1 GCA_019509895.1 Betaproteobacteria bacterium
GCTCGTGAGCAGCCGCTTAGCCGCCGCGTAGATCGGCACCTCAACCAGCAGTCCGTCCACCTTCGCGCGCTCGCGGCCCGCGGCGCAGGCGCAGATGTACAAGTGCGTCGACGAGCAGGGCAAGGTCGACTACCGCGACCAGTCCGGCTCCGGCTGCAAGCCCGTCGACATTCGCGAGGATCTCGCCGCTCGCGACGCCGAGCTGCGCGACAGCCTGCGCGGCTGTCCGTGAGACGCACCTGGCTCTTCGTGCCCGGCGCCGACCCGGCCGCGCACGAGGCGGCGGCGCGCTCCGGCGCCGATGTCATCGTGCTCGAGCTCGAGGACTTCACGCCACCCGCGCTGCGCAAGCGCGCGCGCAGCCTGTCGGGCGCAGCCTTCACCCGCTGGCGCAAAGCCGGCGCGCTCGCCGCGGTGCGCGTCAATCCGCTCGAGGGCGAAGGCCTGGACGATCTCGCCGGCATCGCGCGGCCCGACGTGCTGATGATGTCCAAGGTCGATACGCCCGAGCAGGTGCAGCGCCTCGAGGCTGCGGCGCCGCCGGGCGTCGAGCTGGTGCCGAACATCGAATCGGCGGCGGGGCTGGTGCGCACGATGGAGATCGGCCGTGCGAGCAAGCGCGTCAGCGCGCTGCTCGTGGCGAGCGAGGACATGGTGGCCGACCTCGGCACCGAGCGCAGCCGCGGCGGTGAAGAGCTGGCTTACGTGCGCTCGCGTTTCCTGGTCGAGTGCCGCGCCGCCGGCGTCGAGGCGATCGACTGCCCTTACACCTACAGCGACCTTAAGGGCGCGGTGGCGGATGCGCGCTACGCAAAGCGCCTCGGCTACCGCATGAAGAGCCTAGTGGATCCGTCGCACGCCAAGGCGCTCAATGCCGTCTTCAGCCCGAGGGCACGCGAGCTCGCGCATGCGCGCAAGTTGGTGGCGGCGTTCGAGCGTGCCCGCGCCGCGGGCCGCGAGCGCGCGAAGGTGGACGGACTGCTGGTCGAGGTGCCGATCTACGCGGCGGCTAAGCGGCTCCTCGCGAGCGCCGCACGTAGCTGAGGGCAGCCGCGAAGAAGGCGAGGCTGAGGACCATCTCGGCGATGGCGAGCTGTCGCGCGAGGCCGCTGTCGCCCCAGGCGCGCGTAACGCCCTCGGCGAGGTAGGCGAGGATCAGCATGCTCGACCACTGGTAGGTGTAGCGCCGTCCCTGCAGCACGCCACTGAGCGGCAGCACGAGCGGCAGCGCCTTCAGCGCGAGGAGCGAGCCGCCCGGGCGCAGCGGCGCAAGCCACAGCTCCCAGGCGAGCGCGAGCGCGATCAGCGCAAGCAGTGCCGCGCTTGCCGCCGCCCTAAGCAAAGCGCACGGCGTACATCGGCGGCAGGCTCGCCCGTCTCGTCGACCGCGAGGCCGTGCCGGTAGACGAGGTCGTAAGCGTGCTCCTGCGGCAGTCCCTTGCGCAGCACCTCGAAGCTTGCGCCGCCATCGCGCGTGCGCGCCACCACCAGCTTCGCGTCGAGCGGCAGCCGCCGCTCGTCCTTGTCGGCGGGCACGAACCACGCGGTGTCGGCGTCCTTCGGATGGACCGCCACGGCGAAGCCGAACTTCGAAGGCGCAATCGCGCTCAGTTCATGCCATGTCGCCGCGCCGTCCGCCGAGCGAAAGACGCCGTTGTGATGCTGCGCGTACAGGACATCGGGCCGCGACGGGCACTGCACCATGCGATGCACGTCCTGGATGTTCTCGTCGTGCTTGCGCTCCGGCGGGAAGTAGTCGGCGTGCATGCCTTTCGCCGCGAGGCGCCAGCTTTCACCGCCGTCGCCGCTCTGCCATACGCCGCCGCACGAGATGGCCACCGAAATGTGCCGGCGCTCGCGCGGGTGGATGCAGATCGAGTGGATGCCGGGATGGTCGTAGCCGCCGCCGAACCATTCGCCGCGCTCCTTGCGGTCCCACAGGCCGCGCGCGAGCGACCACGATTCGCCGCGATCCGATGAGCGAAACAGGCCGCCGGGATTGGTGCCGGCCCAGAGCGTGTCGCCCGCCGCCTCGAGGGTCCAGATCTGCAGCAGCTTCCAGGGCGTCTTGTCCGCCGAATCCTCGGGCTTCGCCGGATAGGCGGGCGGGGCGATCTCCTGCCAGCTCTCGCCACGGTCCTCCGAGCGTCGCAGCTTGACGCCGAAATGGCCGAGATTGAGCGCCGCGTAGATCGCGCCGTCGTGCGCGAGCACGGCGCTCACCGCGTCGCCGAGGAAGTGCGGGCGCGCCAGCGTCCAGCGCGCCGTATCGATGATGAAGAGGCCCTTTCGCGTGGCAACGTAGAGCGCCATATCAACCCCCCGTCAATGCCTGCAGCACATGGATTGCGCTGTCGGCGCGCACGGCGTCCGCGAGCGCGGCGCGCCGGCCGTCGACAAACACGAAGACATGCTTTCGGAGCTCGCCCTGCTCGTCGAGCACGTAGCCGCGCGCCTGCGGCTGCGCGCGGAACACCGCGTCGAGCGCGGCGGCCACCGTCGGCGCGCTCACCTGGCAATCGGCCGCCGCGACGTGGCGCTGCAGGTGCGAGGTGAAGACGACGCGCGGCATGGCGAGCCGGTATCATAAAAGGATCGATGAAGAAGCACTTGCGCGCCGCGTGGGAGTTCATCGTGGCGCTGGTGACGCGCTTCCGCGAGGAGCGGGCCACCCAGACCGCGGGCAGCCTCACCTATACGACGCTGCTTTCGCTCGTGCCGCTCTTCACCGTGGCGCTGGCGATAACGACCGTGTTCCCGGTGTTCGACGAATGGATCGGCTCGCTCCAGCTCTTCATCCTGGAGAACGTGCTGCCCGACACGCCGGCGGTCGACACGCTGATCGAGCAGGTCAACTCCTTCACGCAGAACGCGGCGCGCCTCACCGCGATCGGCATCGTCGGCTTCATCGTCACGTCCGTCATGCTGATGCTGACGGTGGACAACGCGCTCAACCGCATCTTCCGCGTGCAGCGGCGCCGCTCGCTGGTGCAGAACCTCTTCGTCTACTGGGGTGTGATCACGCTCGGGCCGCTGTTCATCGGCGGCAGCCTCTCGGGCACCTATTTCGCGCTGCGCCAGGCGGCCGGTACGTTCGCGCTCGGCTTTCTCGCCGATGCGCTCTTTGGTTTCGTGCCTTTCGTCCTGACCTGCGGCGCGTTTGCGCTCCTTTACGGCGTCGTGCCGGCACGGCGCGTGGAGTGGCGCCACGCGGTCCTCGGCGGCGTGCTTGCCGGCGTCGGCTTCGAGATCGCGAAGCGCGGCTTTGCCGTGTACCTGACCCGCGTGCCCACCTACACACTCATCTACGGCGCCTTTGCCACCATTCCCATCTTCCTCGTCTGGCTGTACCTCTCGTGGTTGGTGGTGCTCACCGGCGCCATCATCACCGCCATGCTGCCCACTTTCACGAGCAAGCCCGAGCGTCACCGCGTGCCGGGGGAGCAGCTCGCCGACACGCTCGGCGTGCTGGCCACGCTCGCCCGCGCGCACCGCGAGGGACGCGTCATGCCGCTCAACCGCCTGGCGCGCGAGCAGCGCCTGGTGCCTGAGCGCTGCGAGCGCATCCTCGAGCGCGCCGCGGCGCTCGGCTGGGTGGCGCGCACCGAGCGCGACGGCTACGTGCTGGCGCGCGACGCCTCCGAGATCCAGGTCGCCGACGTCTACCGCGTCTTCGTCTTCGACGCCGACGCGGTAGGCGTGCCTGAGACGCATCTTGGTTTATCGTTGCGCGACTTCGCGCAGCGCGAGGAGAAACATGACCACACCGTGCCCTTGCCCCCCTGACAAGGGGGGTGGCGCGAAAGCGCCGGGGGGTTTGCGACGGAAAATACAAAACCCCCCGTTCGCCTTCGGCTCACGACCCCCTTATCAGGGGATCGGCGAATGAGCGCCATTGCACGCCGGGAGAGATTGATCGTGGCGCTCGACGTGCCGTCGGCGGCGGAGGCGCGTGCGCTGGTCGAGCGGCTCGGCCCGGCCGCCTGCTTCTACAAGATCGGCCTCGAGCTGGCGATGAGCCCGGGCTATTTCGAGCTGGTCGGCTGGCTGATCGCGCGCGGCAACCGCGTCTTTGCCGATCTCAAGCTCTTCGACATCCCCGAGACGGTGGCGCGCGCGATAGCGAATCTGCGCGGGCGCGGCATTTCGTTCGTCACCGTGCATGGCAACCAATCGATGATGTAGGCGGCGGCGAAGGAGAAGGGCGATCTGAAAATCCTCGCGGTGACCGCGCTGACCAGCCTCGACCGCGGTGACTTGGACGATCTCGGCTTCTCGTGCGACGTGGAGCGGCTGGTACTCTCGCGTGCCCGCCGCGCGATGGAGGCGGGCTGCGACGGCGTCATTTCGTCCGGGCTGGAGGCCGAGCGCCTGAAGAACGAGTTCCACGACCGGCTGCTGGTCATCGTGCCGGGCATCCGGCCGGTCGAGAATCGCAGCGACGACCAGAAGCGCACGGTCGACGTCGCGCAGGCGTTCGCCAACGGTGCCGACTACATCGTCGTTGGCCGCCCGATCCGCCAGGCCGCCGACCCGCGCGCGGCCGCCGAGGCGATGCAGGCGAGCATTGCCGCTATTTTCACGGCGTAGCGAGCAGCTCCTCGAGCAGCCGCTCGAGGTGCGCGTGGATCGGCAGCTGCACGCCATGGAAGAGCACCTCGCCGTCGCGCGTCACGCGGATGGTGGGGAAGTTTTCGACCTCGAGGTCGCCGACTTCGTCGGCCTCATCCTCGATATCGATCCAGCGAAACCTGGCGTTCGGAAATTTTTGCGCGAGCGCGAGAAAGCCCGGGCGGTATTGCACGCAGGTATCGCACCACTCGGCGCACAAACAGGAAACCACCACGGAAACCTCTGCGGCCATGGCTGATTCTATGCATGCGCTCGCCGGCATGATCGGGCTCGTGGCGCTCGCCTGGGCGATGAGCGAGGCGCGCCGCGACGTGCCCTGGCGCGCGGTCGGAGCGGGCATCGTGCTCGAGCTAACGCTCGCCCTGGTGTGCCTCAAGCTGCCGGGAGTGAAAACGGCGTTCATGAAGCTGAACGACGCGCTGCTCGTGCTCGAGCGTGCCACCGAGGCGGGCACGAGCCTTGTCTTCGGCTACCTCGGCGGCGGCCAGCCGCCGTTCGCGATCAGTGCGCCCGAGGCGACCTTCGTGCTGGCGTTCCGCGCGCTGCCGATCGTGCTGGTGATCAGTGCCCTCTCGGCGCTGCTCTTCTACTGGCGCGTGCTGCCCGCCGTGGTGCGCGCGGTCTCGTGGCTCTTGCGGCGGACCATGGGCGTCGGCGGCGTCGTGGGCCTCTCCACCGCCGCGAACGTCTTCGTCGGCATGGTGGAAGCGCCGCTTTTCGTGCGTCCCTATCTGGCGCGCGTCTCGCGCGGCGAGCTTTTCGCCATCATGGTGGCCGGCATGGCGTCGATCGCCGGCACCGTGCTCTTCCTCTATGCCAGCATCCTCGGCCGCGTGCTGCCCGACGCAGTGGCGCATCTGCTGATCGCCTCGATCCTCTCGGCACCGGCGGCGCTGGCGCTCGCCTATGTCATGGTGCCGCCGCGCGGCGAGGTGACCAGCGGAGACCTGGATCTTCGCTCGGAGGCGACCGGCAGCATGGACGCGCTGACGCGCGGCACGCTCGAGGGAGCGCAGCTTCTCGTCAACATCGTTGCGATGCTGATCGTGTTCGTGTCGCTCGTCGCGCTGCTGAACCTGGTGATCGCGCCCTACAGCCTGCAGGGGCTGCTCGGCGTGCTGCTTGCGCCGATCGCATGGCTCGCCGGCGTGCCGTGGTCCGAGGCGCAGAGCGCGGGTGCGCTGCTCGGGACGAAAACCGTGCTAAACGAGCTCGTCGCCTATATCGATCTGTCCAAAGGCGACCTCTCGGAGCGGAGCCGGCTGCTCATGACTTACGCGCTCTGCGGCTTCGCTAATTTCGGCAGCCTCGGCATCATGATCGGCGGCTTGGGGACGATGTGTCCCGAGCGACGCGCCGAGGTGGTGGCGCTCGGTCTGAAGTCGATTGCCGCCGGCACGCTCGCCACGTGCTTCACCGCTGCAAGCGTCGCCTT
>JAEKLK010000338.1 GCA_019509895.1 Betaproteobacteria bacterium
CGTTTATTGCGCCACCGTCAAAGCCGCCAAGGATGTGCATGCCTTCTTGGTCGCCGGCGGCAAGAAAGCGCTGCTCTACCACGGCCAGGTGGCCTCGAAGGAGAGAGTGGCGCGCCAGGACTCATTCATGAGCGGAAGGGCGCGACTCATGGTGGCGACGAACGCTTTCGGCATGGGCGTCGACAAGCCCGACATCCGCGTGATCGTGCACTACCAGGTCCCCGGGAGCATCGAGGCGTACTACCAGGAGTCCGGGCGCGCTGGCCGCGACGGCGAAAGCGCGCAATGCACGCTCCTCTATAACCACGCCGACCGCAGTGTGCAGAGCTTTCTTACGAGCGGGCGCCTGCCGACGGCACAGGAGCTGCGCGCCATCGAGGCGGGCGAGAGGACAGACTTGCCGGAGACCGTCGTGCGCGCCGCGCGAGCGTTGCTGCGCCAAGCGCGCGCGGCCAATGAGCGTGGCTTCGCCAAGCTCGCGCGTACCTACGCCGACAAGGCGCAGAACGACCGCCGCAAGCTCGAACGCATGACCGCATATGCGCAATCGGCGAAATGCCGGTGGCGAGCGATCCTCGATTATTTCGCGCTGACGCCACCATGGGATACCTGCGGGCATTGCGACAACTGCACGCGCCTGGGGAGCGCGGAGCCGCCCCCGCCCACGCTGAAGCTGAAGCGGGCGAGCAAGCGCGAGCTGCGTCCGGGCGACGCGGTGAAGCTGCGCCGTTTCGGCGAAGGTCGCGTGCGCGCCGTCCACGGGGAGCGCGTCGAGGTGGAGTTTCCGGACGGCTCGCGCCGCCACTTCCTGCGCGACTACGTGCGGCCGCTGCGGTAATTGCAGTGCTCTCGCTTCAGCGAGCGGGCAAGCGAGGCCCGTCGGCGGAGCGTCGACCCCATCTGCGCGAAGCACGCGAGAAACTGCTCGCATCGGCAAAGCCGAGCAGATAGGCCACTTCTCCAGCCGATAGAGTCGGATCGGCCGCGTATTGTCGCGCGAGCCGCCGCCGGCTGTCGTCGATCAGCCCGCGAAAGCTCGCGCCCTCCTCCTTCAGCTTGCGCTGCATGCTGCGGAGGCTGAGATTGAGCGCGCCCGCCACGGCCCGCTCACTCACCTTGCCGGAGGGCAGCGAGCGCGCGATCTGGGCGCGCACCCGGTCGCCGATATGACGCGCATCGAGGCGCGCGTGGTATTGCAGCAGCGCCTGCTCGTTGATGCTGAGGAGCAACGGGTTTGCGGTGCCGAGTGCCGCGTCGAGCGACGCCGCGCTGAAGACGAGCGCGTCCTCACGGCCGCCGAGCGCCACGGGACATTCGAAGAAGGCGCGCAGGCGATCCGCTGACGACGCGCTTGCGGATTGCGCGAACAGCACTCGCTGCGGCGAAAAATGGCTGTCGACCAAAGTGCGGCACAGAACGACGAGCGCCGCGAGGCCTGCCTGGACCTGCGGCGCCATCGGCGCCGACTCGATCGCGTAGTCGGGCAGGCGGCTCTTCAGCCGGACACGGACATCCGCGCCGTAGTCGTCAATCGCCACGAGCGCACCGGTCGAGACGATGCGCGAGTAGCGCGCGACGAGTGCCAGCGCCTCGCGCAGCGAGCCGCTCGCGAGCGCCGCATAGCCGAGCGCATGGAAAGTGGTCGGATGCCAGGAGCGGCCGACCTCGAGGCCGATGCAGGGATCGCCCGTGCTCTCCATCGCCGCCCTCCACAGCCGTTGCATGCCGGCAAGCGGGTAGCGGGCATTTGGATCACCGAGTACCTCGGGGGGAAGCCTCGCTCGGCGGAAGACATCGCCAGCATCGATGCCGCGCGCCGTTAGCGTGCGTGAAATGAGCAAGGCCCAAGACGAGAGCGTGGATGGACCCATTGCGCTTTGGCGTGCCCGGCCAACCGATTGGCGCAACCGGCCTACGTGGTGCAGGCCCCCGCGCCGTAGAGTCGAGCGCCGATCTACCTCCCCGAGGAAATGTGCTGAAACCGGTGTTGTACCCCGAGCTCGTCGAAGTGCCACGGAACGGCCGAACAATGCTCGATACGCAGAAACGATTGCTCGAGTACGCCGTTCAACGCATCGGCCGCGCCGCGCTCGCCGCTCGGCTGCGCGTGCCGCTCGCCATCCTGGACGACTGGCTGATGGCTCTCACGCCCATGCCGACGGCGAAATTCATCGCGCTCGTCGAGTACGTGCTCGACCACTTCGACAGCAACGTGCATTAGCGCGGCACGCGCCGGGAGCAGGCGCTGACGAAACACCGGTCCGGCGGCTTTCCGGACGCTACTGCGCCTTGGCGCCGCTGATCTCCACCTCGACGCGCCGATTCTGCGCACGGCCTTGCGGCGTCTTGTTGTCGGTTATCGGTTGCGTGAGGCCCTTGCCTTGCGTTCGGATTTTCGCACCGTCGAGACCTTTGCCGACCAAGTAGGTCTTCACGGCCTCGGCGCGCCGCTCGGAAAGCTTCTGGTTCGAGGTCGCGCTGCCGACATTGTCGGTATGACCGATCACGCTCATCGAGTCCATCGTTACGCTCGGATCCCTCAGCTTCGCGGCCATGTCATCGAGCTTCACCCGCCCTTGCGGCTTGAGATCGGCCTTCCCGGTATCGAAAGTGGCGTCTGCGCCGAGCGTCAGCGCGACCGTGCGTTTCACCGGTGCGGGCGGCGGCACGACGACCGGGACGGCGACGATCGGCGCCGCCGTGACGGGCGCCGCGACGGGCGCCAGGGGCGGAGGCGGCGGCGGAGGCGGCGCCGCGGCAGCGGTTGGCTTTACCACCGGTGCCGGCTTCTTCACGAGGTCGGGGTCGCACTCGGCAATGGCTTTGTCCGGCGTCCAGGAATAGGTACGCCAACAGAGGTCGAACGGGTTCTTTGCCACTTGGCCGCTTATGTCGCGGGCGTAGGCGTCGTTGACGGGCTGCTGCGCAGTTGCTGGCAGGGCGAGCGCGGCGAGCGCAAGCCCGGCCGCCAGCGGGGCACGGTGCATTTTCATCAAGGGCCTCCTCTTGTAAGTCTAGGCAGCGACGCCCGAAGGACGCTATTAGACCTTGGTCGTATAAAGAGGCGTCATGCTTCGACGGGAAGGCGACGTCGATGGACCCTCTTGCAATCTCGCACCGGCCGGGTCGGCAAAAGATGCCTATATCATCCGTCGTCGCCTATAGGGAAACCGCGATGAAGATCTGGTACCAGAGTCTGTTTGATGCCGGCCGCGTACCTGCGTACTTCGACGGCGTGCGCAAAAGAGTCGCCACGGTGGCGCGTCCCGGTACGGAGGTCCACCTGCACGCCATGCCGGAAGGCGTGTACGGCAGCCGGACGCCGGCCGAGGCGGTCGTCTATCCCTACATCGCGTCGCTGCACGCGCAGACCATCCTCGATAACGCCTTGCGGGCGGAGGCGGAAGGCTACGACGTGTTCGCACTCAGCTCGGTGCAGGATCCGGCGATCGAGGAGGCGCGCTCGCTGCTCGACATCCCGGTGGTCGGCTACGGCGAGTCGGCAATGCATTTCGCCTGCCTGCTCGGCAGCCGCTTCGTGATCATCGCCTTCGGCGAGCGCTTCGATCAGATGCTCGACTTGCGCGTGAAGCGGCTCGGGCTGTCCGAGCGCGCGCTGCCGACGATGCTGCTGGAGCGCACGACCTTTGCCGACGTCGGCCATGCGCTCGACGACGCCGCCGCGCTGGTCGAACGCTTCTCGCACACCGCCCGGAAAGCCATCGCGCTCGGCGCCGAGGCGATCATCCCGGGCCAGCTCTACCTCAGCGAGGCGATCGCGCGCGCCGGCGTGACGCGCATCGACGAAGTGCCGATCGTCGACGGCCTCGCCGCCTTGGTGAAGATGGCCGAGGCCATGGCCGACCTGAAGAAGCTCGGCATTTGGGTTACTCGCCGCGGCTACACTCATTCGCGCCCGCCGAAGGAGATCCTCGAGCATGCTCGCAAGTCCCAGAAACGAGCCCCGACCTGAGAAGCTCGTCGCAGTGCTGAAGCAATGTCTTTTCGCCGTCGGGCTCGCGCTCGCCAGCAGCGCGCTGGCACAAACCTTCCCGTCCAAGCCGATCCGCGTCATCGTGCCGTTCCCGCCCGGCGGCGGCACGGACATCGTCGCGCGCACGGTGACGCCGAGAATGGCGGCGATCCTCGGCCAGCCATTCATCATCGAAAACCGGGCCGGCGCCGGCGGCAATATCGGCACCGAGGCGGTGGCAAAGTCGCCCGCCGACGGCTACACGCTGCTCGTGGCGAGCGCGTCGACCGCGATCAACACCACGCTAATACCGAATCTGCCGTGGGATCTTTCTCGCGATTTCGCGCCGGTCGTGCTCATGGTGGTGAACAACCATCTGCTCGCCGCACATCCCTCGCTGCCCGCCAACAATGTGCAGGAGCTCCTCGCGCTCGCAAAAGCGAAGCCCGGCTCCATCACGTATGCGTCCTATGGTCCGGGCAGCTCCGCGCACCTCACCGCCGAGCTCTTTAAGCTTATGGCGCACGTCGACCTACTCCACGTGCCCTACAAGGGCGCGGCACCGGCCGTGAACGACCTGCTCGGTGGGCAGGTGAACATCATGTTTGCCGACGTCGCGGCGCTGCTGCCGCACATCAAGTCCGGGAAGCTGAAAGCGCTCGGCATCGCGTCCGCCAAGTGCTTCGAGGGTCTGTCCGACGTCCCGACGATCGCCGTGTCTGGCGTACCGGGGTTCGAGGCCGGCGGCTTTCTCGGCCTGGTCGCACCCGCGGGCACACCGACGGCCGTGATCAGCGCGCTCAACGTGGCTGCGCAAAAGAGCCTCGCGATGTCCGACGTTCGTGAGCGA
>JAEKLK010000178.1 GCA_019509895.1 Betaproteobacteria bacterium
GTATTGCGACTGGCTCTGCGCCGCCTGGTAGATCGAGCTGTTCGCCTTCAGGACCTGATCGCGCACCAGCTTCGCCGCGATCTCCTGGTTGTTTTTCTCGTCGACCTGGTAGGGCTTGGCGTTGGAGAGGATCTGCCGCATCTCGGTGACGATGACGGTGGTCGCCATTCCGCTCGCCACCTCGCCGGCGTTATACCCACCCATACCGTCGGCGAGCACCACCAGCCCGTTGGCCGGGTCGGCGGCGATCGAGTCCTCGTTATGCGAGCGCACCATGCCAGGATCGGTGCAGGTCGCGATTTCCAGTGTGTGCGTCAGGTCCATGCGCTAGAAGCGGCCGCCCGCAGGAACAGGTCGACAAGAGCGAGCATCAGACTGCCTCGGCATCGAGGAACCAGTCGCCCTTCCACCACACCCGCTCGCACGGCTCGCGCGTCTCCCCTCGTTGTTCCCGGCGCAAACGCTCCATGCTACGGCATTACCCCGCGCGGGCGTTCACAACTCCCTTGAAAACAGCATGCTGGCTCGAATTGTTGCAGTCGAACATTCGCCGCGTCAAATCCGGCGATGCAAGTGCGGCGCGCTACGAGCCGAGCACCATGCCAGCCTTGATCGATCCGGCCGATACAAGCTCGGCAGCTGCCACTTTTTTGCCATCGCCGAGCTTGGCGCGCTGCACTTCGATACGCCCGCCCTGCGCCGTGACGTGGAAGGTCTTGTCCGTGACTTCGACCACTTCGCCGAGCTTGCCCTTCACGGCGCCGAACGTGCGCACCAGGTGCTTGCGTGCATCGAAGATCTGGAGTTCCACGCCGGCGAGCGTAGTCCACGCGCCCGGCGCCGGATTGCAGCCGCGGATCGTGTTGTAGATAAAGTCGACGTGGTTCGCCCAATTGAGCCGCGCTTCGGCCTTGCGGCACCAGCCTTCGTAGCTGGCCTGGGACTCGTCCTGCACCGCCTCGAGGTGCTTTCCGGCGACGACCAGGTCGGCGGCCTCGAGCATGGCCTTAACGCCCATCGGGAAGAGCCGATCGAAGTACACCGTGCCAAGCGTGTCGTCGGGGCTGATCTCGATTTCCTTCTGCAGGATCACGGGCCCCTCGTCCAAACCGTCGGTCGGTCGGAAGATCGTCAAGCCGGTCCTGCGATCGCCGCGGATTATCGGCCAGTTGATCGACGAAGGCCCGCGGTACTTCGGCAGGAGCGATGGGTGGTACTGAATCGTGCCGTACTTCGGAATGCTGACGAACTCCTGCGGCGCGAACTGCAGCACGAACGCCATGATGCCGATGTCGGCGCCGAGCTTTTTCATCGCCTCGCGCGCCTCGGGCGACTTCAGGCTCTGGAACTGCAAGACCTGCACGCCTCTTTCCTGCGCCGCGACCTTCAGCGCATCGGGCCGGGCGCCGGGCTTTTCCGGCGCACAGAACACCCCCGCCACCTGGTCGCCGCGCGTGAGGAAAGCTTCGAGCACCGCCTTGCCGAAATCCTGCTGGCCGACGATAGCAAGCTTCATTACGCGGCCTTCTTCGGCGGCACGCTGAAGGCGCCGGCGCCCCGCAGTTTGTTGATCTTCGCCTCGTCGTAGCCGAGCACCTCGTGCAGCACTTCGTCGGTGTGCTCGCCGAGCGTCGGCGAGCGCCTGATAAGCGCAGGCGACTCGGAGAGCTTGATCGGCATGCCAACGTTGAACCACTTGCCACGTTGCGGATGGTCGAGCTCGACCCACATGTCGCGGCCACGCACGTGCTCGTCGGTGGCGAGGTCCTGGGTGCTCATGATCGGGCCGCAAGGCACGTCGAGGGGATTGAGGATCGCCATCAGCTCCCGCTTGGTGTAGTTCTCGGCGAACTTGTTGATCAGCGTCCACATCAGGTTCTGGTTCTTGCGCCGGTCGGCGATCTTGGCGAAGCGCGGATCGGCGGGCATGTCGGGCATGCCGACCTCCGGCCCGATGCGCTTGGCGAGCGCTTCCCACACCGCCTCCTGCACAACGACGTACAGCCAGTCGTTGGCGCCGTGCGGCTTGCAGTGCACGGCATTGCCGAGCTGGCCACCACCGGAGTCGTTTCCGGCGCGCGGCACCTCGCCCATCCCCTTGTACGTGGGAACGGAATACTCCGGCAGATCGCCCCGCGTGAGGCGCTGGTGGTCGCGGAACTTCACGCGGCAGAGGTTCATCACGCCATCCATCATCGCCACTTCGACGTACTGGCCCTTGCCGGTCTTCTCCGCCTGGCGCAGCGCCGCGAGCAAGCCGATGGCCAGATGCAGCCCGGTGCCCGAGTCGCCGATCTGCGCGCCGGTGACGAAAGGCGCGCCGTCAGGCACGCCGGTAGTGCTCATTGCCCCGCCCATCGCCTGCGCGACGTTTTCATACGCCTTGAAGTCCGCGTACGGTCCGGTGGAGCCGAAGCCCTTGATCGAGCCCATGACGATCCTCGGATTGATCTCGCGGATCTTGTCCCAGGGAAAGCCGAAGCGCTCGAGCACGCCGGGACCGAAGTTCTCCATGACCATGTCGCACTTCTTCAGGAGGTCGATGAACACCTGCTTGCCCTCGGCCGTCTTCATGTTGACGGTGATCGAGCGCTTGTTGCAGTTGAGCATCGTGAAGTAGAGCGAGTCGGCGTTCGGCACGTCGCGCAGCTGCCCGCGCGTCGCGTCGCCCTGCGGGTTCTCGAACTTGATTACGTCGGCGCCCATCCACGCGAGCAGCTGCGAGCATGTCGGGCCGGCCTGCACGTGCGTCATGTCGAGAATTCGTACGCCCTTCAGTGCTTCCATTTCGCTCTCCGTTTACTTCTTCTTCGCGGCCGAGGGGTTGAGGCTGGTAATGCGACCGCTCTCCGTGCCCGCTGTCTCGTCGATCACCGCATTGATGAGCGTCGGCTTCTTCGCGCGGAGCGCTTCCTCCATCGCCTTTCTCAGCTCCGCCGGCGTCGTCGCCTGCACGCCGACGCCGCCGAATGCTTCCATCAGCTTGTCATAGCGGGCGCCCTTCACGAATACCGTCGGCGCCGGATCGCGCCCGGTCGGATCCTTGTCGGTGCCCTTATATACGCCGTTGTTGTTCATCACCACGATGCACACCGGCAGCTTGTAGCGGCAGAGCGTCTCCACTTCCATGCCGGAGAAACCGAAAGCGCTGTCGCCTTCCACCGCGATCACGGGCTGCTGCGTCGTGACGGCCGCCGCCACGCAGTAGCCCATGCCGACGCCCATGATGCCCCAGGTGCCGACATCGATGCGCTTCCTCGGCTTGTACATGTCGACGATCGAGCGTGTGAAGTCGAGTGCGTTCGCGCCCTCGTTGACCAGCATCGCATCCGGATTCGCTTTCACGATGTCGCGCACCACGGCGAGCGCGCTGTGGAAGTTCATCGGCGTGGGATTCTTCGCCAGCGTTTCGGCCATCTTGGCGACGTTGCCCTTCTTCTTCTCGCTCACAGCGTTCAACCATTCCGCGGGCGGCTTCGCCCAGTTGCCGAGGCTCGCAACCATCGCCGAGACGCAGGAGCCGATGTCGCCCACCACCGGCGCATCGATACGCACGTTGCTATCGGCTTCCTGCGGGGAAATGTCCACCTGGATGAACTTCTGGCCACCCCAGTCCTTCGCGCTCTTGCCGCCCCAGGTCTTGCCCTTGCCGTGCGACAGCAGCCAGTTGAGCCGCGCGCCGATCAGCATGACGACGTCGGCCGCCGGTAGCACGAACGAGCGCGCAGCGGAGGCGCATTGCTCGTGCGTATCGGGCAGCAGGCCCTTGGCCATCGACATGGGCAGATACGGGATGCCGGTTTTCTCGACGAGCGCGCGGATGTCGGCGTCCGCCTGCGCGTACGCCGCGCCTTTGCCGAGAATGATCAGCGGCTTTTTCGCGCCGCGCAGCAGATCGAGTGCGCGCTTCACCGCCTCGGGCGCCGGGATCTGCTTCGGGGCCGCATCGACCACCTTGATGAGCGTCTTACGGCCGAGCTCGGCGTCGATTGCCTGGGCGAAGAGCTTTGCCGGCAGGTCGAGGTACACGCCGCCCGGTCGACCGGACACCGCCGCGCGGATGGCGCGCGCGATGCCGACACCGATGTCATCGGCGTGCAGCACGCGATAAGCCGCCTTGGCCACCGGCTTGGCGATGGCGAGCTGATCCATCTCCTCGTAGTCGCCCTGCTGCAGGTCGACGATCTCGCGCTCGCTCGAGCCGCTGATGAGGATCATCGGAAAGCAGTTGACCGTGGCGTGCGCGAGCGCGTTGAGGCCGTTCAGGAAGCCCGGCGCCGAGACGGTAAGGCAGATGCCCGGCTTCTGCGTCAGGAAGCCGGCGATCGAGGCGGCGTAGCCGGCGTTCTGCTCGTGCCGGAACGAGAGCACGCGCAGCCCGTCGGCCTGCGCGCGGCGCGTGAGGTCGGTGATCGGGATGCCCGGCAGGGCGTAGATCGTGTCGAGGCCGTTCAGCTTCAGCGCCTCGATCACCAGCTGAAAGCCATCGATGAGTTGTGTTTCGGCGCGGGTGGCAATTTGGGGTTCCGCAGTGCCCATGAGGTACCTCCGTGGCGGGAGGGCTATGGTAGGAAACGGCGCGCGCGAGCGGCCTTGATTGAGGTCAAGGGACTAGAATCCCGCCTCGCTTCATGACCGCGCTCGCCTCGCATCCGCAGCGCAACAGCATCCGGCTGCTTCTGCGCCAGAACCAGGCGCTGCAATCCATGGACGCCTCGCAGTGGAGCGAGCTGGAGCCTCTGTTGACCATCGCCGATTACCGCAAGGGCGATCCACTGGTGCGCCAGGGCGACGAGGAGATGGAGCAAGTCTTCGTCCTCGAGGGCATGGTGAAGCGGGTGGTATCGAATCCGCAGGGGCGGGAGATGATCCTGCGCTTCGCCGCCGAGGGCGAGATGGACACTTCGTATGCGGCCTGGCGGCTGCGCACGCCCCTGCCCTACTCGATCGTCGCGGTCACCAAGGTGCGCACCGCCGAGATGCCGCTGTCGCTATGGGCCGAGTTTCTCGAGCGCCACCCCGAGATGAAGTTGAGCTTCGAATACGAAGTGATGCGCCTCATGTCGGAAGTCATGGCGCACACCATCACGCTGCACCTGCTCGATGCGCCGGGGCGACTCGCCCGCTTCCAGAGAAAGCACCCCGAGCTCTCCGGGCGCATCCCGAAGAAGGAGCTCGCCGCCTATCTCAACCTGACGCCCGAGACCCTGTCGCGCCTCAAGCAGAAGCTCGGGAACGACTGAGCAACCAGGTCACGAGCGGCCAGACGAGCAGCACCAGCGCGAGGCCGGTCATCGTGCCGACCAGCGCATTGCTGAAGAACACGCGGAGATCGCCCTGCGATACGAGCATCGCCTGACGAAAAGCGGCTTCCGCACGGTCGCCGAGCACGATGGCGAGCACCATGGGCGCGAGCGGATAGCTGAGTTTCTTGAGCAGATAACCGGCGACGCCGAACACAACCATCATCCATACGTCGAATATGGAGTTGTGCACCGTGTAGGAACCGATGGCGCAGATGACGACGATGATCGGCGCGATGACCGAGAAAGGAATGCGCAGGATCGCGGCGAACGCCGGCACGCAGGTGAGCACGACGATCAGGCCGGCGATGTTGCCGAGATACATGCTGGCAATCAGGCCCCAGACGAAGTCCTTCTGCTCGACGAAGAGCAACGGGCCGGGCTGCAGGCCCCAGATCAGCAGGCCGCCGAGCAGCACGGCGGCGGTGGGCGATCCGGGCACGCCGAGCGTCAGCATCGGCAGCAGCGCCGAGGTGCCGGCGGCGTGCGCCGCCGTCTCTGGCGCGACGACCCCCTCGACTTGTCCCGAGCCGAACTTGTCGCCGTCGCGCGAGAAGCGCCGCGCCACGCCATAGCTCATGAACGAGGCGGGCGTCGCGCCGCCCGGCACGATGCCCATGAAGCAGCCGACCGCCGCGGCGCGCAGCGACGTCATCCAGTAGCGCGGCAGCTCCTTCCACGTTTCCAGCACCACGCCGAGGCTCAGCTTTGCGCGCGCGCCCTTGAACTCGAGGCCTTCTTCCAGCGTCAGCAGGATCTCGCCGATGCCGAAGAGGCCGATCACCGCCACGAGGAAATCGAAACCGTTCAGCAGCTTCTCGGTGCCGAAGGTAAGCCGCAGCGCCCCGGTGACCGGATCGGTGCCGACCGCGGCGAGCGCGAAGCCGATCATCATCGAGGCAATGGTCTTGAACGGCGGCTCCTTCGACATGCCGACGAAGGCGCAGAACGTGAGGAGGTACACCGCGAAGAATTCCGGGGGGCCGAACTCGAGCGCGAAGCTGGCAACGATGGGCGAGAGGAACGTGATGACGATCACCGCGATCAGAGC
This sequence comes from Betaproteobacteria bacterium, assembly GCA_019509895.1. GTDB lineage: Bacteria > Pseudomonadota > Gammaproteobacteria > Burkholderiales > SG8-39 > SCGC-AG-212-J23. Next base: position 6,355 of record JAEKLK010000178.1, read on the forward strand.
GCCGACGAAGGACGAAGTGAAGGCCGCGGTGAGCGCGGCGCCCGCGCGACCCTGCTGCGCCAGGGGATAGCCGTCGAAGGTCGTGGCCACGGACCAGGGCTCGCCCGGGATGTTGAACAGGATGGAGGTAATGGCGCCGCCGAAGAGCGCGCCCCAATAGATGCACGAGAGCAGGATGATCGCCGTGGTGGTGCCGCCCGGGCTCTGCGCCATCGAGAAGGTGAGCGGCAGCAGGATCGCGACGCCGTTGGCGCCGCCGAGCCCCGGCAGCACGCCGATGATCACCCCGAGGATGATGCCGACGAACATGAACGCCACGTTCTTCAGGCTGAGCGCCACGGCAAAGCCGTGCATGAGCGCTTCGATTTCCGCCATCGGGCGCGCGCTAACCGAGGCCGAGGACCTCTTCGAGCGGTCCCTTGGGCAGCGGCACGAGGAACCAGATCTCGAAGACGAGATAGAACACGGCCGACGTGCCGATGCTCACCACCGCCACCTTCCACCACGCATACTTGCCGAGCCAGCGCATGAAGAAGGCGATGAACACGGCCGATGTGATGTAGATGCCGAGCCAGCCGATCAGCGCGACATAGATCGCCGCGGGCACCAGCACCGCGAGCACCAGTGTGAGCTGTCCGGTTTCGACGAACGTGCGATTGGCCTCGCCTTTCAGCCGCAGGCCGCCGGCGAAATTGACGGCCGACGCGACGCATATGAAAAGGCCGATGTAGAACGGAAAGTAGCCCGCCTGCGGCCCGTCCTCGGCCCAGCGCGCGCCCAGGCGCGCGCTGTCCCACATGACCAGCAGGCCGAGAAGGAAAAAGAGCGCCGCGACGGCCGTCTCGGCGCTCTTGTAACGGAAAGCCGGACGGCTCACTTCTTGTGCAGGAAGCCGGCCGCTTTCATGAGCTCAACGTGGCGCTGCTCCTCCTTGGCGACCCAGTCGGCGTACTCCTTGCCCTCGAGCGAGGTCGTGTTGTAGGCGCCCTGCTCCATCAGCTGCTTCCACTCCGGCGTCTGCTGCACCTTGCGCAGCACCTCGACGTAGTACTGCGCCTGATCGGGCTTGACGCCGCCCGGCATGAAGATGCCCCGCAGCATGAGGTAGTCGACGTCGAGGCCCTGCTCCTTGCAGGTCGGGATATCGGCCCAGGATTGCGCGTCGGTCACCTTGTTGTTGTACGGCATGCGCTTCTGGTCGAATACGCAGAGCGGCCGCAGCTTGCCGCCACGCCAGTGCGCCACCGCCTCGATCGGATTGTTCACTGTCGAGTCGACGTGCTTGCCGACCAGCTGCACCGCGACGTCGCCGCCGCCCTTGAAAGGGATATAGGTGAAGCGCGCGCCGGTCTTCTGCTGGACGGCGACCGTGATGATCTCGTCCTCCTGCTTGGCGCCGGTGCCGCCCATCTTGAAGCGCTTGGACGGATCGTTGGCCCGGTCCTTCGCCTGCTGCACGTAGTCCTTGGACGTCTTGAACGGCGTCTCGGCGTTGACCCAGAGCACGAACTCGTCGAGCGCCATCATCTTCACCGGCGTCAGGTCCTTCCAGCTGAAGGGCGTGCCCTGCGCGAGCGGCGTGGTGAAGAGATTGGAGAGCGTGATGATGATCTTGTGCGGATCGCCTTTGGCGTTCTTCACGTCGAGGAAGCCCTCGGCGCCGGCGCCGCCGGACTTGTTCACCACAACCATCGACTGCTTCATCAGGCCGTGCTTGGCAATGATGCCCTGGATGGCGCGCGCCATCTGGTCGGCGCCGCCGCCCGTGCCGGCCGGCACGATGAATTCAACCGTCTTCGTCGGCTCCCACGCCTGCGCAGCAAGCGGCGCTGCGAGCACCGCGGCGAGTGCGAGAGTTGTCTGCCAATGCTGTCGCTTCATCTGCCTCCTCCTCCGATTTGATTGCGCTGCGCCGCCCGCGGTTTCTCATGCCGCGGGTAGGCGCGGTTCTCCCCGTCAAGAATTCCGGGCACCGCCATCCACGGGCTGCTCGGGCGCCGGCTGGGACTTGCGGCTGCCAAGCCATTTGCCCAGCGCGACGACGGTGATGAAGCCGACCACCGCGGCGATGATCTCCAGGCTCACCCCCGCTACCTGCGGGTGCTCGCCCTTGTACTGCACACCCATGCCCTCGAGCCAGCCGCGCAGCGCCGAGTCGGCGACCAGCATCTCGCCCGCCACCCAGCCGATCAGGCCGGCCCCCGCGGTGATGATGATCGGAAAGCGCTCCATCAGCTTGATGAGGAGCGTTGCGCCGAAGATGACCAGCGGAATCGAGATGGCAAGGCCGAGGATCAGCAGAACGTAGCTGCCGCCCGCAGCGGCGGCGACAGCGATCACGTTGTCGAGGCTCATGACGAGATCAGCGATGAGAATCGTCTTGATCGCCGTCATCAGGTGCTCGCTCGCCTGGATGTTGTCTTCCCCGTCCTCGGGGATGAGAAGCTTGACGCCGATCCAGAAGAGCAGCAGGCTGCCGATCAGTTTCAGCCAGGGCAGCGAAAGCAGCGCCGCCGCGAAGATCGTGAGCAGGATGCGCAGCACCACCGCCGCGCCCGCGCCCCAGAGCACCGCCTGCTTCTGCTGCCGCGCCGGCAGCGAGCGCGCGGCGAGCGCGATCACCACCGCGTTGTCGCCCGACAGGATGATATTCACGCCGATGATCTTCAGCAGGCCGAGCCAGAAGGCCTGCGAGGCGAGTTCGGCAAGCATCGCGCGATTCTAGAACAGCCCGACGACTTTCCCGTCGACCAGATCGATCTTCTCGGCCGAGGGCACCTTCGGCAGGCCCGGCATGGTCATGATGTCGCCGCAGATCATCACCACGAATTCCGCGCCGGCGGCGAGGCGCACCTCGCGCACGTTTACCACATGGCTGCTGGGCGCGCCGCGCAGCGCGGCATCGGTGGAAAAGGACGATTGCGTCTTCGCCACGCACACCGGGTAATGGCCGTAGCCGTCGTCCTGCAGCTTCTTGATCTGCGCGCGCACCTTGGCGTCGGCGGTAACTTCGGAAGCGCGGTAAACCTTCTTGGCGATCTTGCCGATCTTTTCCCACAGGGGATCGGCGTCCTCGTAGACGAAAGTCGGCTTCGCCGGCTTCTCGGCGAGCTCCACCACCGCCCGGGCCAGGTCGGCTGCGCCCTTGCCGCCGTGCGCCCAGTGCTCGGCCATGACGAACGGCGCGCCGAGCCGGCTCATTCTCGACTTCACCAGCTCGATCTCCGCCGGCGTGTCGAACGTGAAGCGATTGAACGAGACGACGCAGGGGATGTTGTACACCTTGGTTACGTTCTCGACGTGCCGCTCGAGGTTGACCATGCCTTTCTCGAGCGCCGCCAGGTTCTCCTTGCTCACGTCCTTCACGTCGACGCCGCCGTGGTACTTGAGGGCGCGCATGGTCGCGACGATCACGGCCGCGCTCGGGCGCAGCCCCGTCTTGCGGCACTTGATGTCGAGGAACTTCTCGGCGCCGAGGTCGGCGCCGAAGCCGGCTTCGGTGACGACGTAATCGGCGAGCTTGAGCGCGCTCTGCGTAGCGATGACCGAGTTGCAGCCGTGCGCGATGTTGGCAAACGGTCCGCCATGGATGAACGCCGGGTTGTTCTCCAGCGTCTGCACCAGGTTGGGCGCGAGCGCATCTTTCAGCAGCACGGTCATCGCCCCGTGCGCCTTGAGATCCTGCGCGCGCACCGGCTTCTGGTCGCGTGTGTAGCCGACGACGATGTTGCCTAGGCGCTTCTTCAGGTCCTCGAGCGACGTGGCGAGGCAGAAGATGGCCATCACTTCCGAAGCGACGACGATGTCGAAGCCATCCTCGCGCGGATAGCCGTTCGCCGTGCCGCCGAGCGCGATGACGATGTCGCGCAGCGCACGATCGTTCATGTCGAGCACGCGCTTCCACGTGATGCGGCGCACGTCGATGCCGAGCTCGTTGCCGTGGCTGATGTGGTTATCGAGCAGCGCGGCGAGCAGGTTGTTTGCGAGCTGGATGGCGCCGAAGTCGCCGGTGAAGTGCAGGTTGATGTCCTCCATCGGCACCACCTGCGCATAGCCGCCGCCTGCCGCGCCGCCCTTCATGCCGAACACCGGACCGAGCGAGGGCTCGCGCAGGCAGATGACCGCCTTCTTGCCGATGCTATTGAGCGCGTCCCCGAGGCCGACGGTGGTGGTGGTCTTGCCCTCGCCCGCGGGCGTCGGGCTGATGGCCGTCACGAGGATCAGCTTCCCGTTCTTGCGCTCCTTCAGCGTGTCGAGAAACTTGAGTGACACCTTGGCCTTGTAGTGGCCGTATGGCTCGAGGTGCTCCTCGGAGATGCCGAGCTTTTCGCGCGCCACGACGGAGATGCGCTGCAGCCGCGCCGCCTGGGCGATTTCGATATCGGAGGGCATGTGCGCCGGAATCCTTGTGCGGAGAAGGCGGGATTGTGGAAGACTGCGCCCGGCACGAGCCTTGACTGAGATCAAGCCGCTCCGACGAACGAACGTGATCGGCAAGAAGCCGAAGTTCGGCTACTGACTCAGTGGAAGCGCGGCCGCACCTCGTCGCCGGGGTGCGTACGGTAGGCCACGTCGCGCACGCCCGGCACGGCGGAGGCGACTTCGACGAAAGCGAGCATCTCGTCGGTCGAGGAGGCGCCCGAGAGCGTGATGCGCCCCGCCTCGGACACCACGGCGACGCGCGCCTCGCGCGTTTCCGGCGTACGGCGCAACGCCGCCCGCACCCGCGCGGCGAGCGCAAGATCGGCGAGCCGCTCGCGCGAGCGCTCGCTCTCCTCGAACTGCGGCGAGCGTGCGAGCGTCAGAATCTCGTCGACGCACTCGTCCACCGCCACGCGCTTGGTATTGACTACCAGATCGTAGTGCTCGGCATCGGTCCACTGCACGCCGAAGTGGCGGCGCATGATGGCGCTGTGCGCTTCGTCGTTGACCCGGATCTCGTCGGCGATGCGCGCCTCGTCGTCGCTCGCGAGGCGCACCATCATGCGCTGCTTGCGCAGCTCGAACGGCGCGCAGACGCGCACGCACACCACATGCCCGATATCTCGCAACAGGTGCGTTGCGCCCCAGCCGCGGATGACGGCGCCACCGCGCAGCGCAATGGCATAGATCTCGTCGGCGCTGAACACCGAGAGGCTCGTCTTGTCGGCGGTCAGCCGCTCCAGCAGACCCGCGCTGCCGTCGAGCAGGCGAATGACGTGGCTTTTGCGCACACGCATGCGATCGGCGAGATGATCGATCACCTCGTGGTAGATGACCGGCAGGTTCAGCGCCTCGCCGAGCCGCTGTGCGACATCCTTGCCGAGCGAGCCCATCTCGCGGGTGATGGCGATAATCGGCATGTCCCCTCCCCGGGCGCTTGCGTTTACGTCTGGCGATTCAGCTCTTCGAGTGTACGCCCCTTGCCATACCCCGGGTCGCCGGGGCGCTGACCGCCCGCCTTCACGCGCACCGCGCAGTACTTGAACTCCGGGATCTTGCCGAACGGATCGAGCACCGGGTTGGTGAGCAGATTCGCCGCCGCCTCGTAGTAGCAGAACGGAACGAACACCGCGCCGCGCGGCGTGCCGGCATCGGCGCGCGCATAGATCGAGATCCGGCCGCGCCGCGACTCGACGGTCACGACGTCGCCGGGGCGCGCGCCGATCGCGTCGAGATCGAGCGGATGCAGCGATGCCACGGCCTCGGGCTCGATGGCATCGAGGGCGCCCGAGCGGCGTGTCATCGCGCCGGTGTGCCAGTGCTCGAGCTGGCGGCCGGTGATCAGCACCATCGGGTACTCAGCATCCGGCCGCTCGGCCGCCGGTATCAGATCGGCGGGCACGAACTTGCCGCGCCCGGTGGCGGTCGGGAAATGCGTCTGGAAGACGACCGGCTGACCCGGGTCGCCCTCGTTCTCGCAGGGATAGGTAACCGACGAGTCGCGCTCGAGCCGTTCCCAGGTGATGCCGCGGATCGAGTCCATCCCCTGGCGCATCTCGTTCCACACGTCGCGCGGATGCGCATAGCTCCAGTCGAGACCGAGCCGCTTCGCCAGCTCGACGATGATCCACAGATCCTCGCGCGCCTCGCCCGGCGCCTTGAGCGCGCGGCGCCCGAGCTGCACCATGCGGTCGGTGTTGGTCACGGTGCCGTCCTTCTCGGGCCACGCGGTGGCGGGCAGCACGACATCGGCGAGGTAAGCCGTTTCCGTCAGGAAAATATCCTGCACCACGAGATGCTCGAGCTTCGCCATCGCGGCGCGCGCGTGCTCGAGATCGGGATCCGACATCGCCGGGTTCTCGCCCATGATGTACATGCCGCGGATCTTTCCTTCGTACGCGGCATTCATGATCTCGACGACCGTTAGCCCGGGCTTCTTGTCGAGCGCCGTGCCCCATAGGCTCTCGAAGCGCTTGTTCGCGTCCGGGTTGTCGACCCGCTGGTAGTCGGGGAACACCATCGGGATGAGGCCCGAGTCGGACGCGCCCTGTACATTGTTCTGGCCGCGCAGCGGATGCAATCCCGTGCCGGGCCGGCCGATCTGGCCGGTCATCATGGCGAGGGCGATCAGGCAGCGCGCGTTGTCGGTGCCGTGCACATGCTGGCTGATGCCCATGCCCCAGAGGATCATCGAGCCTTTCGACGTGGCGTAGGCGCGCGCCACCTCGCGGATCGTTGGCGCGGATATGCCGCAGATCGGCGCCATCGTCTCGGGCGAGAAATTCTTCGCGTTTTCCTTGAGCGCTTCGAAGCCGCTGGTGCGGTCGCGCACAAAATCCTGGTTCACCAGCCCTTCGTCAATGATCGCGTGGATCATCGCGTTCAGCAGCGCGACATCGGTGTCCGGCTTGAATTGCAGCATGCGCCACGCATGGCGCGCCAGCTCGCTGCGTCGCGGGTCGGCATAGACGAGCTTGACGCCCGCCTTCGCGGCGTTCTTCATCCAGGTCGCGGCAACCGGATGGTTGGAGGTCGGATTCGCGCCGATGAGGAAGACGAGCTCCGCCTTCATCACGTCGCTCACCTGGTTCGACACCGCGCCCGAGTTGATACCTTCCATGAGCGCCGCCACCGACGAAGCGTGGCAAAGGCGCGTGCAATGATCGACGTTGTTCGTGCCGAAGCCGGTGCGAACGACCTTCTGAAATAGGTACGCCTCTTCGTTCGAGCCTTTGGCCGAGCCAAAGCCGGCGAGGGCGTAGCGGTCCTGGTCGCGGATGCGCTTCAAGCCATTCGCAGCGACCTCGAGCGCTTCGTCCCACGTCGCCTCGCGGAACACTTGCGACCAGTTGCCCGGATCGACGGCGAAATCCGCGCTCTTCGCCACGCCCGGCTTGCGGATCAATGGCTTCGTCAGCCGATGGGGATGGTGCGCATAGTCGAAGCCGTAGCGTCCCTTCACGCACAGCCGGTTATGGTTCGACGGCCCGTCCTTGCCGGTGACGAACTGAATCTTGTTCTCGGCGACGTGGTAGGTGAGCAGGCAGCCAACGCCGCAGAACGGACATACGCTGTCCACTCGCTTTTCGATCTTCTTCAGTCCCACCCCTCTGGCCGGCATCAGCGCGCCGGTCGGACAGGCCTGCACGCACTCGCCGCAGGCGACGCAGGTCGACTCGCCCATCGGGTCGTCGAAGTCGAACACGGGCACCGAGGCGTCGCCGCGGTAGCCATAGCCGATGACGTCGTTCACCTGCACCTCCCGGCAGGCGCGCACGCAGCGCGTGCACTGGATGCAGGCGTCGAGATTGACCGCGATCGCCGGGTGCGAGATGTCGGCCTTCGGCTGCTCGCGGCGAGCGAAGCGCGGCCGTCCGACGCCGAGCTTCTTCGCCCAGTTCGCGAGCTTGTTGACCCGGGTGTACTCCTGGTCCGGCATGTCGGAGAGCAGCAGCTCCAGCACCATCTTCTGCGACGCCAGCGCGCGCGGCGAGTTGCTCGTGACCTCCATGCCCGGCGTCGGGAAGCGGCAGCACGACGGGGCGAGCGCGCGCTCGCCCTTGATCTCGACCACGCAGGCGCGGCAGTTGCCATCCGAGCGCTGGTTGCCGCCGTGGCACAGGTGCGGGATGGTGATGCCGTGCTTCTTCGCCGTCTCGATGATCTTCTCATCGGGCCGGCCGACCACCGTCTGGCCGTTCAGCGTGAACTCGATCGGCATCATCGCCAGCTGCTGGGTTGTGACCCGTTCCATCACTGCACCTCGTCCGGGAAATACTTCATAACGCTCAATGCGGGATTGGGCGCCGCCTGGCCCAGCCCGCAGATCGACGCGTCCATCATTGCCTGTGAGAGCTCCGCAAGGAGCGGCTGGTCCCACTTCTTTTCCTGCATCAGCGTCACCGCCTTCGCCGTGCCGACGCGGCAGGGCGTGCACTTGCCGCAGGACTCGTCGTGGAAGAACTTCATCAGGTTGAGCGCCGCGGCCGCCGCCTTGTCGTTGTTCGACAGCACGACGACCGCCGCCGAGCCGATGAAGCAGCCGTGCGGCTGCAGCGTGTCGAAGTCGAGCGGGATGTCGGCCTTGGATGCCGGCAGGATGCCGCCGGAGGCGCCGCCGGGCAGGTAAGCGTACAGCTCGTGGCCCTCGAGCATGCCGCCGCAATATTCATCCACCAGCTCGCGCAGCGTGATGCCCGCCGGCGCGAGATGAACGCCGGGCTTCCTGACGCGCCCGGAAACCGAGAACGAGCGCAGGCCTTTGCGCCCGTGGCGGCCCTGCGAGGCGAACCACTGGGCGCCTTTCTCGATGATCTCGCGCACCCAGTACACGGTCTCCATGTTGTGCTCGAGCGTCGGCCGGCCGAACAGTCCCACCTGGGCGACGTACGGCGGACGCAGCCGCGGCATGCCCCGCTTGCCCTCGATCGACTCGATCATCGCCGACTCTTCGCCGCAGATGTACGCGCCGGCGCCGCGGCGCAGATGGATCGGCGGCAATGCGCACGGCGGATCGCTTTTTAGGAGCGCCAGTTCCTTTTCCAGGATCTCGCGGCAGCCGGCGTACTCGTCGCGCAGGTAGATCCAGATTTCGCCCACGCCGGCGCACCAGGCGGCGATCAGCATGCCTTCCAGAAAGCGCTGCGGATCGCGCTCCAGGTACCAGCGATCCTTGAAGGTGCCGGGCTCGCCTTCGTCGATGTTGACCGCCATGACGCGCGGTTCAGGCTCCGCGGAAACCAGCCGCCACTTGCGCCCCGCCGGGAAGCCGGCGCCGCCGAGTCCGCGCAGAGCCGAATCCTCCATGATCTTGGTGATGTCTTCGCGCGTGTGCTTGCCCGCGAGGCAGTCGGCGATCAGCCGGTAGCCGCCGTCCTTGCGGTATTCGGCGTAGCCGATGTAAGGCGCGACCGGGCAGTCGACTTGTTTTTTCTCCACGGCCGCGCGTACTTTCCCGGCGGTGGCGTTGCCCACCGGGTTCTGGCCGACGTGCGCGCAAGGCGCCACTTCACAGCGGCCGACACAAGGCGCCGGAATGACCCGCACGTCGCCCCCGAGGTCCAACTTCAGCAATTCGCGCGCACCCGCGAGCTCGCAGGCGATCGAATCGCAGACGCGCACCGTGAGCGCCGGCGGCGGCGCCTCGCCTTCC
>JAEKLK010000339.1 GCA_019509895.1 Betaproteobacteria bacterium
AGATGTAAGCCGCCGAGCGGAAGAGCGGATCGACCGCCGGGCGGAAGCGGTTTTCCTTCGGACCCTTGGTGACGCGGATGTAGCCGCGCTCAAGGAGCATGTGATGGTCGTTCGGCGCGACGTAGATGCGGCCATGCTCGATCGAGTCGCCGTCCCTTGGAGGGGCGGCCGGCAGCGGCCCCGCCTTCGACAGCACAGTGGGCAACACGCTGCGCACACCGGGGGAAAGATGCCAGACGATGAACACGGCGGCGGGGAGGTCCGGCGGCAATGCCGACACCAGCTTCTCCAGCGCGGCCATGCCGCCCGCCGAAGCGCCGATTACGACGATGTCTTTCGTTGCCACGCCTGCGCGGATGCAAGCAGCGCGCCCGCGGCCGGCGCCTTTGCCTGTGGCGAGGGCAGCGACCCGGTGTCGCCCTAGGAGGCGACCTCTTCCATGAGCAGGATCGCGCCGTCGCGATGCTTGGACGCGGAGACGAGCGGCGTGCAGGTGATGCGGCACTTGATGCTCTTGCCGCGGCGGTTGACGGCGTCGACCACGACTTCCTGGTGGTCTTTCTCGCCCGAGATGGACGGACGCAGGATGTCGCGCAGCTGCCCGACCGGCAGGCCGATGTCGAGGTTGAGGAGCGAGCGTCCCTGCACTTCGTCGACGCGCAGGCCCCACAGGTCCTCGGCGCGGCGGTTCCAGACGAGCACGTTCAGGTTCTGGTTCACGACCACCGCAGCCGCCCGCATGCCGGTCAGCACCGACTCGAGGAACGCGTTGAGATGGTTCATCTCCTCTGTACGCTGGCGCAGCTCTTCGTTCACCGTCTGCAGCTCTTCGTTGGTCGACTGGAGCTCCTCGTTCATGGTCTCCAGCTCTTCGTTGGTGGACTGCAGCTCCTCGTTGGTGGTCTCGAGCTCCTCATTCGAAGACTGCAGCTCCTCATTGGTGGTCTCGAGCTCCTCGTTCGAGGACTGCAGCTCCTCGTTCGCCGTCTGTATCTCCTCGCGCGAGCGCTGCAGCTCTTCCGAGAGGCGCGAGTAGGGGCTGACGTCGAGAAAGGTGATGCCGACGCCGATCGGCGCCTGGCTCTCGTCGAAGAGCGGCGCCACGATGATGTCGAAATACTGGCGCTCGCCGTCCTGGAAGCGCCGCTCGACCGAGGTGAGTGTGATGCTGCGGCGCTCGGCGTACGCCTGCTCGATCGGCGAGCGCAGCTCGGCCGGCCGGTAGGAGATCTCCAGATCCTGCAGCGGGCGGCCGACGTCCTTGGGGTTGATGCTGAAGGTCACGCGGGCGCGCTGGTTCGCCATGACCAGCGTGCCGTTGCCGTCGACAATGATGCGGGCCACCGGCGACTCTTCGTGCGCCAGCTCGCGTAGGCGATCGTTGCGCATGAGATCGGTTCCATTGCCATTATCGGCCAATGGCGGGCGGACGCGCGGCGCGCCCGGCTGCGCCACCTTGGCGAAGATCCGGCATTTCAGGTTGACGGGCGTGAAAAGGGCCGAGTGCCCGAGCAGCATCTCGGCGCGGCCGAGGAAGAGGTACCCCTTGCCGCCGCCGTTCAGCGCGAAATGGAAGCGCTGCAGGATTTTTTGCTGCGTCTCGGCGTTGAAATACATCAGCGTATTGCGGCACACGAGCAGGTCGAGGCGCGAGATCGGGGCGTCCTGCACGATGTCGTGCCGGCCGAAGATGATCGAACGGCGCAGGTCCGGACGGAAGACGAAGCGGTTGCCCTGCGCTTCGAAGTAGCGCTTGAGGAGCTCGGGCGGCATGGTCTCCACGTCCTTCGCGCCATAGCTCGCAAGGCGGGCGACGTTCAGCGCCTCCTCGTCGGCGTCCGTACCGTAGATCTTGACTCGCTCGCGGAAGGCGTCCGGGCCGAGCGCCTCGGTAAAGGCGATGGCCAGCGAATAGGCCTCCTGGCCCGAGGCGCAGCCGGCCGACCAGATGCGCACCTGCTCATGGGCCCCCTTGGCGCCGAGGATCTGCGGCAGCACTTCCTTGGCGAGGAAATCCCAGGGCGCTTCGTCGCGGAAGAACGAGGTGACATTGATGAGGATGGTGTTGAAGAGCTGGACGAACTCCTCGGGATGCACCTCGAGGTACTCGATGTAGCGGTCGAACTGCTCCATTCCAACCAGCTGCATGCGCTTGCGCACGCGGCGCATCAGGCTCGGGCGCTTGTAGCCGCTGAAGTCGAAGCCGCGCTCGACCTGCAGGAACTCGAGCAGCGCCACGAAATGCGGATCGTTCTCTTCGCTCATTCGATCGCGGCGCAGAGCTGGGTGAGCGCCGGCGCGATGTCGTCCAGTGGCAGCACGAAGTCGGCTTTGCCGGTCGCCTGCGCCGCCTCCGGCATACCGGTGAACTCGGCGTTTTTCGCGTCCTGCACGATGACCGTGCCGCCCATCTTCTTGATGGCCTTCACGCCCATCGCGCCATCCTGCCCGCTGCCGGAAAGTACCACAGCGATGGCGCGCTCCTTGTAGCTCGCGGCCACCGATTCGAATAGGAGATCGGCCGAGGGCCGCACGAAATGCACCAGCTCCGTCTGCGTGAGCGAGACGCTGTGATCGGGCGTCACCAGGAGATGGCGATCGGGCGGCGCGATGTAGGCACGTCCGGCCTGCAGGGGCTCGCCCTCGACCGCTTCCTTCACCGGCAGCCTGCATTTGCGCGCGAGGATGTCGGCCATGACGCTGCGATGGCGGCGATCGAGGTGCTGCACCACGACCAGCGCCGCCGGGAAATCCGGCGGCAGCGCCGCGAGCACGTGCGTGAGCGCGTTCAGCCCGCCCGCCGAAGCGGCGAGCGCCACGACGTCGAACGCGCTTGCCATGCGGGCGCTCAGGGCGCCGGGCGGATGAGCCAGCAGAGTCCGCCGACGCCGCTTTTCTTCAGCGGAATTGCGCGCACGCTGAACTCCGCGGCCATCGGCTCGCCCCCGCGCTGCTTGAGCTGCGCGCGCCAGGCCACCGGCTTCGCCGGGCCGGCGAGCATCAGGTTCACGGTGCGCGTCAGGAAGGCAATGCGGTCGTCATCGCCGATGTATTCCGAGAGCGCGTGGCCGATCACGGTGTCGCGCGGCGACTGGAGCAGCTCGAGCGCCGCCTGATTCACCTCGCGGATGCCGCCGCCCGCATCGGTGATGAGATAGGCGTCGGGCGCGTACTGGAAAAACTCGGCGTAGCGCTCGTTCTCGCGTAGGAGCAGCGCCGCCTGGCCCTGTAGCTCCTCCCACATGACGTCGAGCTCTTCGAGCGCCATCTCGATCTCGCGCTTCGATTCGACGTCGAGCGAATCGGCTTCCAGGCGGCGGATCATGAGCTCGCGCACGGCGCTCACCGTGGTCAGCAGCCACTCGGGCGAGTGCCCCGGGGTCATTGCAGCGCCTCCAGGCGCCAGCACAGCCCGGCGAAGCGGCCCTCGCGCTCGATGCGCCGCGCCACCAGCGTGACGTCGGTGCGCAGCCCCGGCGCTTCCAGGATCGTGCCCCACGCGCGCGTCTGCGCCGGCTCGCCCGCCGCCAGCGCGCGCAGGCGCTCGCGGAAGTCGCGGCGCCGCTCCAGGGCGACCAGCGAGGCGAGCGGCTTGCCGCGCAGATACAGGCGCCGTCGTTGCAGGATATCGATCGCTGCCCCGTTCACATCGACGATCGTGCCGTTCGCGTCGGTGACGACGTAGGCCTCGCTCGCCTGCTCGAAGAAATCGAGATAGTGCTGGCGCTCGTCGGCCAGCCGATCCACCTGCGCGCGCAGATCGAGCCAAAGCGCCTTCAGTTCTTCGAGTTCCGCCTGCATCTGACATTCCCCTTGCAGGGCAGCATACGCCTGCGCCGGTCGCCCGGATAGCGCAGCAGGAGTAAGGCGATCTGTGCCGCTTAGCTCGGGACGTCGGGCTTTTTACGGACGCTTACGCGCTTGAACTCGTTCTGGCGCCGCACGCGCGCTGCGGTTACGGCATGCGTGTGCAGCACCGCGTCCTGCGCGAGCTGGGCGATGAGATTGGAGTGAATCACCTGCTCGCCGCACGCGCCGCAAACGAGCGGGCTCACCAGCTTGAGCGGCTGCGTCGGGTCGGCGGGCGCGAACTCGGTGTGGTCGCAGCGACTGCAGCGCGCGAGCAACGGTCCCATGCGGAAGACCAGCGGCTCGTCGCCCGCCGGCATCGGCCGCGCCACGCCCGTGCTCTCATGATGCGCGAGACGCTCCAGCGCCTTCAGGAACGCGCGCACCGGCGTCTGCGCGCGTCCGCTCATCCAGCGCTCGAGCGTGTTGTGCGGCACATGCAGCAGCCCCGCGAGCGCAGCCGTGCCGCCCTCCGCTTCGGCGGCGCGCTTGAGCGTGTGCGTGTAGATCGTCTCTTTGCTCTCTTTCATGGCGACCGTAAAGTTGGGGCCACCCGGCATGGTTGTCAATGGATCTGCCACGCGCCCGGTTGAGGGTGTGGATAACTGACACGGAATTCGAGCGACCGTTCGCCGGCAGCGCCGTCAGGACTTCGTCGGGCGGGCGGCGTTCCCGAGGTCGAGCTCGTACTGCTCGGTGGGCGCCAGCTCGAAGTGCACGCGTCCCGCTTCGCCCAGCGCCGATACGAGGTCGTCGAGGGTGCAGCCGAGCTCGAGCGCCCAATCCTGCAGCGCCTGGTCTTCCGGTGTCGGGATCATTATTCCGTGTAAGGACGAATCGCTCGCCTTGTCTATCGTGCAGCGTCAGCTTGCCCGCGCACCGGACGCGAGCGCTCGATGATCTCCTTCTCCGCGGCGAGCCAGTCTTCCACC
>JAEKLK010000340.1 GCA_019509895.1 Betaproteobacteria bacterium
CGCGCGCTTTATAAGCGCGTCGGCTTTTTTGCTGGAGGTGAGGTGTCCCGAACGACCGCGTGGACGCGGTTCTAGTTGGTTTTATTGGACGTGCGCTTAAGCCTTACCTTGCGAGCGCGAAGATATCAGAAGCAACGTACGGACAACCCTATCGACCGCTCGAAGAACGTGTCGGGATAGGACGAAAGCGCCGAACGGCCGTTTCTGAGGATTCGACGGTAACCTTCTTTTCCGTCATGGCGTGTTCCTCATTCGGCCGCTTTGGGTCGTAAGCGGACTCATCCAAAGACGCGCCTCCGTTTCGGTTATTCCGGAACGATGTGCGCCAGCTTCGCCTGCTCGCCGTAGTTCTTCAGCTCGGACTGGATGAATTTTCGGAACTCGGCCGGCGTGCTGGCGGCGGGGAAGGCGCCGATCTTGTCGACGCGGTCGAGCACGCCCGGGTCCTGCATCGCCTTGCGCACCTCGGCCGCCACCTTTTCGACGATGTCCTGCGGCGTGCCGGCGGGCGCGAACATGCCGAACCAGCCGCCGTCGTGGTGGTAGGCCGGGACACCGGCTTCCGCCATCGTCGGCACCTCGGGAAAGGACGGATGGCGTTTCTCGCCGCTAAAGGCGAGCGCGCGCACTCGGCCGCTCTTGTAGTGCGGCATGAGCGGCGGCGGCGAGGCGAGCACCACCTGCACCTCGCCGGCGGCGGCTGCGGCGGTCGCCGGTCCGCCGCCCTTGTACGGGATGTGCGTCATCTTGATGCCGGTCAGGTTGTCGAACACCTCGGTGGCGAGGTGCCAGGTGTTGCCGATGCCCGGCGTGCTGTAGGCGAGCTGATTCTTTTTCGCGTACTCGATGAACTCCTTCAGGTTCTTCACCGGCAGGTTGGCATTCACGGCGAACAGCAGGCCGCCGTTGGTGACGAGGTTGGTGATCGGGGTGAAGTCCTTCTCCGTGTCGTAGGGCAGGCTCTTGTGCACGTAGGGATTGATGACGAATCCCGAGGAGTAGACGAGCAGCGTGTAGCCGTCGGGCGTCGACTTCGCGACGGTCGTCGCGCCGACGATGCCATTGGCGCCGCCCTGGTTCTCGACCACGAAGGGCTGGCCGAGCTGCTGCTGGAGCTGCGCCGCCACCACGCGCGCGACGGTGTCCGGCCCTCCGGTCTGCGCCGCGACCACCACGCGCACCGGCCGGTTGGGATAGTTCTGCGCTTGCGCCCAGGCGGCGCCCGCGATTGCGACTGCGGCGAGCGCCGCGATCCACTGCTTCACTGCATCCTCCTCTCGGCCGGCGGTTGTTCGAGATAGGGCGCCGGCGCGCCCTTGGGAATGATGCCGCTGGGATTCACTTTCTTCACCGACCAGTAGCCGATCACGTAATAGCGCGGCTTCACCGTCGCCGCGACGCCTGGCACGCGGTAGAGCTCGCGCAGATAGCGGCTCAGGTTCGGAAAATCGGCGATGCGCTGGCGGTTGCAGCGGAAGATCGAGAAATACGCGACGTCGAAGCGCACCAGCGTGGGAAAGAGCCGCCAGTCGGCTTCCGTGATCTGCCGACCGGCGAGGTACGGCTGGCGGCCAAGGCGCGCTTCCAGCTCGTCGAGCGCCGCGAACAATTGGTCGTAGGCCGCGTCGTATGCCTCCTGCGAGCGCGCGAAGCCGCAGCGATAGACGCCGTTGTTGACCCGCTCGTACACGAACTCGTTGATGCGATCGATCTCGCCGCGCAGTGTCGGCGGGTAGTAATCGGTGTCGTCGCCCGCGATGCCTTTGAACTCGGTGTTCAGCATGCGGATGATCTCGGAGGACTCGTTGTTGACGATGCGGCGCGTCTTCTTGTCCCACAGCGTCGGCACGGTGACCTTGCCCGTATAGCGCGGATTCGCGGCGGCGTAGGCCTGGTGCAGGTAACGGAATCCGTTCACCTCGTCCGGCGTGCAATCCGGAAAGGCCGGATTCGCCTCGAACGTCCAGCCCTGCTCGCGAAGCCCGGGAATCGCATAGGCGACCGAGATGGCATTCTGCAGTTTCTTCAGCGCGAGATAGATCAGCACGCGATGCGCCCACGGGCAGTTCCACGCGATATAGAGGTGGTAGCGCCCGGCTTCCGCCTTGTAGCCCGACGAGCCGTCTCCGGTGATGCGGTCGCGGAAGATGCTGTCGATGCGTTCGAACTCGCCACGCTTGCCGGTCTCCTGCGGCAAATCTTCCTCGCGCCAGCGGCCTTCGATCAGGACGCCCATGCCATCTCCTTCACTTTTGGCCACGGATCGACTTCCAGCTTCTCGAACGGCGCGCGATCTTCCGGCCGCATGCGATCGAGCAATTCCTTCTTCACCGACGGGCGCGCGCGCATGCGCTGATACCAATCGCCGACGCGCGGCAGGCGCTCCCACATGTTTGCCAGGCGCAGCAGATCGAGCCGCAGGATGTACGGAATCACGGCCGCATCGGCGAGCGAGAACCTTTTCCCGGCGAGCCACGGACCGCCGGAGGCGAGCGTCGTGTCCATGAGCGTGAGGAGCTTCGCATGATTCGCGACCGCGTCGCGCACGAATTTCGAATCGAGGCCGTGCAGCGCCACGTCGCGCTTGTATTCGGTGCGCTGCTTGGAGGGCGACTTGGCGAGCCGCTGCTCGATCTCTTCGCCCGAGAGGCCCGCAAACCACGGCCGGAAGGCGGTGGCGAACGTGAGGATGGTGCACGAGTTGTGCACGTACTCGTCGACCAGCTTGTTGTACTGGCGCACGAGCGCGCGCTCGTGCAGGTCGTGCGGCATGAGCGGTGGCTCGGGGAACGCTTCCTCCAGGTAGTAAAGGATCACGGACGACTCGATCACCGGGCGGCGATCGTGCACCAGCGTCGGCACCACCGCATTGGGATTGAGCTGCATGTACTGCGGCTCGAACTGATCGCCGCGCAGGGTCATGAGGTGCTCGCGGTACTCGAGGCCTTTCTCGGCGAGCGCGATCCGCACCTTCTGCGCGCAGACGGAGTTGATGCTGTGATAGAGCTCAAGCATTGATCGCCGCGGCAATCCTTTCCGGCGTCAGCGGCAGCTCGCGCACGCGCACGCCGAGCGCGTCGTGGAGCGCGTTGGCGATCGCCGCCACCGTCGGTCCCATCATGCATTCTCCGGCGCCGAGCGGCGGCAGCTCGTTGCGCACGATGTGCACTTCGACCGGCGGCGCTTCGCTGAACTTGAGTATGGGATAGTCCTCCCACGTCACGGCACCCGGCCGCCACGCTTCTTTCAGCGCCCAGCTCGTCGCCTGCACGCAGCCACCTTCGACCTGGTTGGCGACGCCATCCGGATTCACCGGCAGGCCGACATCCACGGCCGCCACGAGCCGCGTGACGCGCAGCTCGTGCGTCGCCTCGACCTCAGCGACGACTGCGCAGTAGCCGCCGACGTTCTTGTAGCGCGCGTAGGCGATGCCGCGGCCCCGGCCTTCGGCCTTGCGCCATGCGCTCCAGTTGGAGCGCCGCACCGCCTCCTCCACCACCGCGCGGCCGCGCGGATCCTTTAGGTGCCGCAGGCGGAACTCGACCGGATCGGCCTGCGCGGCGAGCGCGAGCTCGTCCATGAACGACTCGATGCCGAAGACGTTGGCGAAGGCGCCGAGCGAGCGCAGCGACGAGCCGTGCACTGGCGCTTCGCGCACGTAGTGATGCATCACCAGCAGGTCGGGGAACTCGTAGCCGGGAATCGCGTTCCTCTGCGCGCCACCCGAGGGCAGCGGCGGATCGATCGCCGGCGCGCGCTCGAAAGGCTCGGCCAGCTCGCCGGCCGCGGTCAGCACCGGCTTGCCGGCGCGGCCGGGGCGATGCGTGTGGCCGTTGCTCCAGAGATCGAAGCGCCAGGAGCAGATGTTGCCCTGCGCGTCGAGGCTCGCGTCGAGCGCAACGACCTGAGCCGGCCCGTAGGGCTCCCAGGCGAACTCGTCCTCGCGCATCCATTGCAGCCGCACGGCACGTCCCTCAACCATGCGCGCGATCAGCGCCGCGTCGAGCGCGACATCGTCCGCGCCGTTGTGCCCATAGCAGCCGGCGCCTTCGGCATGCCGGACGATGATCTTCTCCTCCGGCATGCGCAGCACCATGGCGATCTCCTGGCGCAGGCCGAAGATGCCTTGCGTCTGCGACCAGACTTCGAGCGTGTCGCCCTGCAGTCGCGCGAGCGCGCACGACGGGCCGATCGACGCGTGGCAGATAAACGGCTTGCGGTACTCGGCCTGGAGGCGCGCCACGCCGCGAGCTTTCGCCGCCGGGTCCGCCTTTTCCTTCGTGACGTTGTTTTCCGTCGGATGCGCTTTCAGCCAGGCGTAGTAATCGTCGGCCATCTTCGGACCGTCGCTCCACTTGCCTTTGGCGCGCAGCGTCTTCGCCGCCTCGATCGCATCCTCTTCGCGCGCCGCGAGCACGGCGGCGAAATTGCCGTCGCGCAGGATCTGCGTGCCCGCGGGCGCCGGCGGTAGCGAGACGAGCTTCGCGAACGGACGCGGCGGCCTGAGGATCCGCGCGTGCAGCATGCCGGGCAGCACGATGTCCTGCACATAGCTCGGCTTGCCGGCGATCTTCGCGGGCAGCTCGCGGCGCGGAATGCTCTTGCCGACGATGCGGTACTCGGCCGGCGGCTTCTCCGGCGCGTCGGCCGGGATGTCGCCGGCCACTTCGAGCTCCCAATACGAGCGCTTGCCGCTGCGTTTGAGCAGCTCGCGCAGCTCGGCGCAGGCTTTGCGCAATCCCTTGCCGCCATCCTGGATC
>JAEKLK010000341.1 GCA_019509895.1 Betaproteobacteria bacterium
AGTGTGCGTTGGCCGTGACTCGTGAAGCGACCGAGCGCGACCAGGAAAGCGCGGGCTGCTCGCCGGCGGGCGCACCGATGACGATCAGGTCGACGTTGTTCGCGGAGGCGAAGTCGAGCAGCGAGCGCGTCGGGCTGAGCGATTCGATGACGTGAAGCGAAAGCCGGCCCGCCGCGACACCGAGCGGCGCCACCCAGTGGCGCAGGCGGATGAGGTGCTCGAGATGGATGCCGCGACGCTCGGCGGCCGGCGCCACCGGCTCGCCGCGAACCACCGATACGAGAATCAGCCGGTACTCGCGCGTCTCGGCAAGGAGCCGCGCGGCCGCCTGCCGGATGGCCGGATGCCGCACATCGTCCGGATGCATCGTGTCGACCGCCACCATGATCACCGGCGCGTCGAGCGAGCGCGGCGCGTGCCGCGCTTCGGCGAGGGGCGCACGGCGCGACTTCCACCAGCGAACCAGGTGTTGGGGCACGCTCGCCCGGTGCTTCTTCGTCGAGCGCTCGGTGAGCGGCACCTGCTCCGGATGCCGCAGGTCGAAAGCGACATGGGCCGCCGATTGATAGCGTCGCTCCGCCTGAGGCTCCAGGCAGCGCAGAATGATTTCCTGCAGCCACTGGGGTAGCGAGGGCTGCCGCGCGCGCGGCGGCACCGGGTCCACCCACAGGCGATCGGCGAGCCCCGCCAGCGTCTGCGGCGATCCGAAAGGCAGCTTACCCGTGCTCATCTCGTAGAGCATCACGCCCAAGGCGAAGAGATCGCTGCGCGGGTCGGTGCGAATGCCGAGCACCTGCTCGGGCGATACGTAAGGCGCCGAGCCGGCGGCGTAGCGGCTTTCCTCGGCATGCAGGTCGGGCGCGCGCGCGTGATGCGCCATGCCGAAGTCGATGAGCGCGGCCACGCCGGACGCGCGCACTATGACGTTGTCCGGCTTGAGATCGAGATGGATAGCGCCCTGGCTGTGAAGGCCATGCAGCGCATCTGCGACCGCGGCCGCATGCTGCACGGCGAGTTCGAGCGCGAGCGGACCGCCCGCGAGCAGCGCCTGCAGGGAGGTGCCTTCGACCCATTCCACCACGACGTAGGGCGTGCGCGCCAGATCGCCGGCGGCAACGAAGCGCGGTACGTGCGGGCCGGCGAGGAGCGGCAGGACGGTGAGCTCGGTTTCGAATGCCAGCAGGCCCTCGGCGCCCGAGCCGCGCTCGGTGCGCGGCAGCTTCATGAGCAGCGGGAAGTCGATCG
This sequence comes from Betaproteobacteria bacterium, assembly GCA_019509895.1. Classification (GTDB taxonomy): domain Bacteria; phylum Pseudomonadota; class Gammaproteobacteria; order Burkholderiales; family SG8-39; genus SCGC-AG-212-J23. Next base: position 1,246 of record JAEKLK010000341.1, read on the forward strand.
CCTCGCCGGGCTTTCTCTGCGTGACGCGGAAGACGCGGCCCATACGCCCGGAGTGCACGAGCTCGCCCAGCACAAAGCCGTCGAGCTCGTCGCCCTGCGATAGCGGCTCGAGCGCCGCCGCCATCAGACGCCCCTCGCGACGCGATAGGCGAGCGCGGCCGAAAGCCCTGCGTTGCGGATCTTGGCCGCAGCCGCATCGTGGTCGTAAGGCACGCGGTAGAACGTGATGCGCGCGCGCGGCTCGTCGAAGATCGCGTAACCGGCGGCGGGGCGTCCGTCGCGCGGCTGGCCGACCGACCCGACCAGCGCGAGCCAGCGGCGGTGGCTTGCGACATTGATGGCGCTTGCCGATACCGGGCGATGCTCTTTGGCGCCCGCCTCGACCTCGGCGTAGAGCACCTGCTCGTGCACATGGCCGCCGAACGTGTAGACGGCCTCGCCTGCGCGCATGCTCCTCAGCGCCGCGGCTGGGCTGTCGATGTAGGTCCAGCGCTGCGGGTTGGCCGCCGAAGCATGCACATAGATCGAACGGCCATCGCGCCGCGATAGCGGCAACGCGGCAAGAAAGTCCCGCTGCTCCGGGGTTAGCTGCTCACGAGCCCAGGCGATCGACTCGCGCACCGCGTCGTTCATGTAGGGCGCGCCGCGCGCGATCGCGTCGTCGTGATTGCCTTTGACGACCAGCGCGCCCTCTTGCGCATGGCGCATCACGACGCTGACTACGGCGCCCGCATCAGCGCCGTAGCCCACTAGATCACCCAGGAATGCGAAGCGCGTCGCGCCGCTCTCGCGCGCATGCTTCAGACACGCTTCGAGCGCCTCGAGATTGGCGTGCACATCGGACAGCAACGCCAGCACCATGCGCGCCCTCCCGCGACGCGCTTTGATAGTATCCCGCCATGCGCATCTCGGCACAGATGGCGGTCTGGTTGTGCGCGGCCTTCGCGCTTGTCTGCCTCGGCTTCGCGCTGAACGGCTTTCTCGCCCTCCCCACGACGACCGACGCGCAGGAGCGCGACTTGATCTCCGGCTACGCCTGGTACTGGACCTTCCTCGGCGGGGTCGCCCTGGCGTTCGGCGTGCTCTCCTGGCTTATCACGCGAGGCAAGTTCGGCGAGGTGCAGTAGGCGGGACTGGCGGAGAGAATGACCGCCTGAGCGTGTTTTCACACGCCGCCGTTTTCAGACTCACACCAACTACGACCGCAACGCCCGCGCGTGCCGCGCAGACCTCGCGGATGGCGCGGACTTCCTCTCGCTCGCGTAGCAGCCGACGAGGGCGACCACCACCAGCGTCACGATGAACGTGAACATGAACACCTTGGCGATCACTTCCCGCTCCTCGCACGACGGCGCTCGCCGACCCGCACGGCACCGACGAGCACCGCGGTGGCACCAACGATGATGAAGACGAAGGTCATGATTGCTCCTCGGGCAGCACGACGAACACCAGGAAGATCGAACTCCGCTGCTACAGAGAGCATGATGCCAAGCATTACTTGCGGGACGTTATGCCCCGTGCGCCAAAAGATTGTCCCAGTGCGCCAGTTCAGCGTTTACGCCGCCCTATGCCGCAAGTGCATGCCGAAGCGCAGGCGCCCGAATTTCGCTTCGCAGTCGGGGCCGAGTCTCGTGCTATGCGGAAGTAGACTTTGACGGGCGGTCGTGCGATTGGCGTAAAGCTCTTTTCGCGCGTGATAGCTGGCGGAGAGAGTGGGATTCGAACCCACGGTACGCTATTAACGTACACACGCTTTCCAAGCGTGCGCCTTAAGCCGCTCGGCCATCTCTCCGCAGGGCGCTGATTCTAGCGCCGCGCCAAATAAAAAGCCCGCCGGTCACGGCGGGGCTTTTTAATGCGAACGGCCTAGATACCCTGGTGCTGGTAGGTACGAATGTCCCGCGTATGCGTCTCGCGCAGGAAGATCGAGCCGATCACCAGCGTCATCAACGCCACCACGATCGGATACCACAAGCCGTAGTAGATGTCGCCGGTTGCCGCGACCATCGCCGTGGCGGTGAGCGGCAGCATGCCGCCGAACCAGCCGTTACCAATGTGGTAAGGCAGCGACATCGAGGTGTAGCGGATCTCCGTCGGGAAGAGCTCCACCAGGAAGGCGGCGATCGGCCCATACACCATGGTCACATAGAGCACCATGATCACGAGGATCAGCTCGGTCATCACCCAGTTCACCTTGGCCTTGTCGGCGGTCGGTGGCGCGCCCGCTTCTTTGAGGGTTCCGGCGAGCTGCTTCTGGTCCCAGCCTTCGACCTTCTTGTCGCCGATAGTGGTTGTGACCTTGCCCGCCGGCCCGTCGACCGACTTGAACGACAGGCCCTGCTTGGTCAGAAAGTCCTTCACGCGATCGCAGTCGGAGAATTGGCTCCACGGACCGACGAACAGGTGGAACTGGCAATCGGCCGGATTCGCCGCCACCGCGATCGTGGTCTTCTCCGAGAACTGCTCGAGCACCGGGTTCACGTAGTGCGTAAGGCCCTTGAACAGCGGAAAGTACGTCACCGCGGCGATCAGGCAGCCCGCCATGATGATCTTCAGCCGGCCGATGCGGTCCGACAACCAGCCGAAGACGATGAAGAACGGCGTGCCGATGATCAGCGACAGCCCGATCAGCGTGTAGGCCGATACATAGTCGAGCTTGAGCGTGATCGTCAGGAAGAAGAGCGCGTAGAACTGCCCCGTATACCAGACGACGCCCTGGCCGGCCGTCGCGCCCAGGAGCGCGAGCAGCACGTACTTGTTGTTGGGATATTTCAAAAAGCTGTCGCTGAGCGGCGCCTTCGAGCCTTTGCCCTCCGCTTTCATCTGCTGGTACACCGGCGACTCATGCAGTTTCAGCCGGATGTAGACCGAGAAGATGAGCAGGATGATCGATACCCAGAAGGGCACTCGCCATCCCCACTCGGAGAAGGTCTTGGGGTCCATGTTGGCGCGGCACAAGTAGATGACGACCAGCGCGAGGAACAGGCCGAGCGTCGCCGTCGTCTGGATGAAGCTCGTGTCGTAGCCGCGCCTGTCGTTTGGCGCGTGCTCCGCGACGTAGGTCGCCGCGCCGCCGTACTCGCCACCCAGTGCCAGGCCCTGCACGAGGCGCAGCGTCACCATCAGGATCGGCGCGAGCCAGCCCACCGCGGCATAGGTCGGCAGCAAGCCCACCAGGAAGGTCGATGCGCCCATGAAGATGATCGTGACGAGGAAGGTGTACTTGCGGCCGACGAGGTCGCCGATGCGTCCGAAGACCAGCGCACCGAAGGGGCGCACGAGGAAGCCGGCGGCATAAGCGGCGAACGCGGAGAGCAGCGCCGCCGTCTGGTTGCCGGGCGGGAAGAACAACACCGCGAAGAACGGCGCCAGCACCGCGTACAGATAGAAGTCGTACCACTCGAACACCGTGCCGAGCGACGACGCGAAAATGACGCGGCGCTCTTCGGTGCGGAAGCTGCGTACCGATTCTTCTTGGAACAAGCTTTTCTTTGCCTCGGCCATCTCTCCTCCTCTCCTCCGAATTTCGTTGTCGGGAATGCGATCCCGCGCGAAGCGTACTATCTATCGGCCGAATTGCACAAAAACGGCGCGCCCTCAATTCACGTTGCGCTGCAGCATCAGACTCCCAAAAGCGCCTGGATCTGGCCCAGCAGCTCGCGCGTCGAGAATGGCTTGGTGACGTAAAGATCCGCGCCCATCGCCAAGCCCTTGGCCACCTCGGCGTCGCGACCCTTGGCGGAGAGCATCACCACCTTGATGTGCCGCCACTCAGGCACCTCCCGGATGCGCCTGCACACCTCGTAGCCGCTTTTCACCGGCATCATGATGTCGAGCAGCACCAGATCCGGCACGTCGGCCGCGATGGCCGCCAGCGCCTCCTCACCGTTACGCGCCACCTGCGTCGTATATCCGGCGCGCCCCAGCAGAAACTCGAGCGCGGTGACGATGTTCGGCTCGTCGTCGGCGATCAGGATCTTTTTAGCCATGCGGCAGCGTGAAGGCGAAGCAGGCACCCTCGCCGCGACGGCTATCGACCCACATGCGGCCGCCGAAGTGCTCGACGATCTGCCGGCTGATGTGCAGGCCGAGGCCGCTGCCGTGCGGCTTGGCGGTGAGCGTATCGCCCGCCTGGCGAAACTTGTCGAAGATCAACTCTTGGTCGGTCACATCAATTCCCGGCCCGTTGTCGCGCACTTCCACGCGCAGCGCGCCGCCCTCGTCGCGCAACGCAACGCGGATGCGCCCTCGTCCGGGCTCGCAGAACTTGACGGCGTTGGCCAGCAGATTGAGCAGCACCTGGATGATGCGATCGACATCGGCGCGCACCGGCCGCACCGTCTCGGGGAGCTCGAGCTCCACCTTGACGCGGCTCTCCTCGAACACCTGGCTCATGCCGGTCACCGCATCGCCGATCAGCGTGCGCATGTCGACCTCGCTCTCGCGCCATTCGGCCTTGCCCGACTCGATCTTCGAAAGGTCGAGCACCTGGTTGATGAGGCGCGTCAGCCGCTCGGTCTCCTTCGTGATGATGCCGAGAAAGCGATTGCGCTCACCGGCCTCGACGTCCGGATGCTCGAGCAGAATCTGCGTAAAGGCGCGGATCGAGGTGAGCGGCGTGCGCAGCTCGTGCGTCACGGTGGAGACGAAGTCGTCCTTCAGCCGGTCGAGCTCGGTCAACCGCTCGTTCGCCGCGCGCAGCTCGGCCGTCGCCGCTTCCAGCTCGCGCGACTTCTGCTCCAGGCGGTGGCTGTACACCACCACCTGGGATGCCTCGTCCAGCACTTCGCGCAGCTCCTCGATGGTCAGCGCCTCTTCCTTGGCGACCGAGGCCACCATGACACGGGCCGACGCGGCACCGATCGCACCCGCGAGCTGCACTTCGACGAAATGCACGAGCTCCGCATCAGCTTCCGGAGGATCGTCGGGCCAGCGGCGGCCGCGCGTCGCCGCGTATTGGCGGAACGCCTCATCGGCCGCTGCTGCGCCCAGGAACCGTGCGAGCAGGTTGTAGAGCTCCGGCGCCGACGCTGTGCCACGCCAGAACCGCGCGCCGGCTGCCTCGCCGCCTTGGCGAAAGACATCGACGAACAGGCTCGCCTGTCGGTGCTCGTGCACGCCGGGCGAAGCGCTGAGCGAGACGCCGATATAGGCGCCGATGTTGGCAAGCATGCTCCAGATCATCGCGTGCGTGATCTGATCGAGGCCTGCGAGGCCGAAGAGGGCGAGCGGCTTGAGCAGCGCAATGCCCGCCGGACCTTGCTCGAGCAGGCCGATCGGCAGCCAGCCGGAGCGCGCAAAGGCGGGGAGCAGCAGCGTGTACAGCCATACGGCGAAGCCCGCCAGCAACCCCGCGAGCGCGCCTTTGCGCGTGCCGCCCTTCCAGAAGATGCCCCCGAGCACCACCGGCGCGAACTGCGCGACGGCGGCAAAGGAAATGAGGCCGATGGAGACGAGCGCATAGGCCTCGCCCGCCAGCCTGAAGTATAGGTAACCCAGCAGCAGGATGAGGAGGATCGCGCCGCGGCGGATGCCAAGCAAAAGGCGCGTCAGGTCCGGCTGCTCATTCAGGCGCAGCGAGCGCATGCGCAGCAGCACCGGCATCACGAGGTCGTTGCAGACCATGGTCGAAAGCGCGATGGTTTCCACGATCACCATGCCGGTCGCCGCGGACAGGCCGCCGATGAACACCAGGAGCGCGAGCCCTTCTTGCTTCTCCGCCATCGGCAGCGTCAGCACGAACGTGTCGCCGTCGACCCGCCCGGCAGGGAAATGCAGCAGCCCGCCGAAGGCGATCGGCAGCACGAACAGGTTGATCGCCAGCATGTAGAGTGGAAAGAGCCAGATCGCCTTGTTGAGATGGCGCTCGTCCAGGTTTTCGATCACCGCCACCTGGAACTGCCGCGGCAGGAACATGATCGCCATCATCGAAAGCACGGTGAGCCATATCCAGCTCGCATAGCCGCCGGCGACGCCCTCGAGAGGCGTCATCATCGAGCTGAGCTTGGGCTGCGCGGCGGCGCGCGCGAAAAGATCGCCGGGCCCGCTGTACAAGACGAAAGTGACGAACACGCCGACGGCGAGGAAGGCGAGCAGCTTCACCAGCGACTCGAAGGCGATCGCCGCCACCATGCCCTGGTGATGCTCGGCGGCGTCGAGGTGACGCGTGCCGAAGGCGATGGTGAAGGCGGCGAGAATCAGCGCCACCCAGAGCGCCGTGTCGTCGCGCATTGAGAGCGCGCCGAGCGCCTGCGGCATGACGATCTCCGGGTACTGCACGAGGATCAGATAGCTCGTGGACACCGCCTTCAGCTGCAGCGAGATGTACGGCAGGATGCCGACCACCGCGATGATGGTGACGATGCCGCCGAGGAGCGCGCTCTTGCCGTAGCGCGAGGCGATGAAGTCGGCGAGCGAGGTAATGCGGTTCTGCTTGGAGATGCGGATGATCTTGCGCATCACCAGCCACCACAGCGCGATCATCAGCGTCGGACCGATGTAGATCGGCAGGAAGCCGACGCCGTCGCTCGCGGCGCGGCCGACGCTGCCGTAGAAGGTCCACGCCGTGGCGTACACGGCGAGCGACAAGCTGTACACGTACGCATTGGCGATCACGGGCCGGCCGGCATCGGCGCGCTGATCGGCGTAGTAGGCGATGGCGAAGAGAACGCCGAGGTAGGCGAACGACGTGAGGATGATGACCGGGCCGTGCAGCACGCTTGGCTCGCGCTAGCGCTCGGCGAGGAGCGCGAGGAGCACGATCAGGAGCGCCCACGCGGCGAAGATGTACGCGTAGAGCACCGGAATGCCGAGCACCGTGCCCGACACATTGAAGAGCGCCAGCACCGGAAAGTTGAAGAGCACGAACCCGAGCATGCAGATCGCAATGAAGCGCTGCTCCCTCGCCTTTTCCTGCAACATCCGCCCTCCCTTGCTCAGCCCGGCGGCGGCGCTCGCACCACGCTAACGCTGCACGGCGCCCGCGCCACCAGCGCGGCCGCGTCTTTGCCCGGTCCCAGCAAAATCTCCTGCACTTCGTTCACCGTCGCGTAATCCAGAAGCGCCGCGACCGGCTCGTCTGACTCTAGCACGTGGTAGGTCACGCGTTCCTCGGGCAGCACGAGCGGCTTCGCCCAACGGCGCAGGCTCACGAGCTGCTTGATGTGCCGTCCCGTCGGCGTGTCGTCGGCGAGCGCCGCAGCGCCCGGCACCACCGTGATGCAGGCGATGCGGCAGGCGCCCTCGGCGACGATACGGCGCCGGGTCGCTGCGCGCAGCGCCTCGTAGAGCGGTTCGCTCGTCTCCTCGCCGCTCAACGCGGCACGTTGGCTGAGCGCCACCTGCCCCGGATTCGCGAGATCGAACGCCACTTGTGCCGCCGAGGCGTAGCGCTCGTTCGCGTCCACCTCCAGGCAGCGAAGAATGACCTCCTGCAGCCACGGCGGCACTCCCGCCACGAGCGCACGCGGCGGCACCGGATCGCGGTACAAGCGCCGGCGCAGTTGCCCGACCGAAGTCGGCGAGCCGAATGGCCGGCGGGCGCTCGCCAGCTCGTAGAGCAGCGCGCCGAGCGCAAAGACGTCGCTGCGCGGATCGCCGCGCTCGCCGGCCGCTTGCTCGGGCGCCATGTAGATCCAGTTGCCGACCGGCGTATGGAACTCCGCGGCCAGCAGGTCCGGCAGGTGGCGATGGCACGAGAGGCCGAAATCGATCAGCGTCGCCGAGCCCCCGGGTCGCACGAGCACGTTGGTTGGCTTCAAGTCGAGATGGATCACATCCTGCCGGTGGATGTCGTGCAGCGCCAGGGCGAGCGCATGGCCGATGCGCGCGACCTCCAACGGCTCGAGCGGCGCGCGCTTGAGCCATTCGTCGAGGCGCGCGCCTTCCACGCACTCCATCACGAGATACGGTGTGGTCTCGACGTCGCCGTAGGCCACGAGCGTCGGGTGATGCACGCTCTGCGCGAGCGCGCCAAGCACCATGCGGCATTGCTCGAAGCTCACCACATTGGCGCTCCGCTCGCCGGCACCGAGCCGCGGGATCTTCATCACGAGCGGCAGCGCGCCGTTACGCACCTCGAGGCGATAGATCGACGCCATGCTGCCGACATGCACGCATGGCCCGAGGCGGAAGCCGTCGATCTCATCGCCGGGATGAGGCGGCTGCATCACACCCCGCGCTCCAGGCGCCGGGCCAGCCGCTCGGGCAGCCCGGCCCGGCGGATTTTGTGGGCTGCCGACTCAAAGTCGTAGGGCACGCGATAAAAGGTAATGCG
>JAEKLK010000342.1 GCA_019509895.1 Betaproteobacteria bacterium
CTGAAAGGCGAAAAGTGCTTCACCGACAAATGCCCGGTGGAGCGGCGCGCCTACGCGCCCGGCCAGCACGGGCAAAAGAGCGGCGCGCGGCTTTCGGACTACGGCAAGCAGCTGCGTGAGAAGCAGAAGATGCGCCACACCTATGGCCTGCTCGAGGCGCAGTTCAGGAACACCTACGCCGACGCAGCGCGCGCCAAGGGAGTGACCGGCGAGCGGCTGCTGCAGCTTCTCGAGGCCCGCCTGGACAACATCGCCTACCGCATGGGCTTCGGTGCCTCGCGCGGCGAGGCTCGCCAGGTGGTGCGCCACAACGCGATCCTCGTGAATGGCAAGCGCGTGAACATTCCGTCCTACCGCCTGCGTCCCGGCGACGTGGTCGAAGTCGCGGTCAAGGCCAAGGAGCAGCTTCGCATCAAGGCCGCCGCGGAAGCCGCCGGGTCGCGCGGCTTCCCCGACTGGCTGGAAGTGGATTCCAAGGCCCTCAAGGGCACGTTCAAGTCGATGCCGGCGCGCGCTGATCTCTCATCGACGATCAACGAGCACCTCGTCATCGAGCTGTATTCGAAGTAACTGCGCGAAGCAGCGCAGTAAAAACCAGGACCCGAACACATGCCGCAATCCGGATTTCTCAAGCCTCGTATTGTCGACGTCCAGAATCTCTCGCCGAACCACGCGCGGGTGACGATGGAGCCGTTCGAGCGGGGCTATGGCCACACGCTGGGCAACGCGCTGCGTCGCGTGCTGCTCTCCTCGATGCCGGGCCACGCGCCCACCGAGGTGCAGATCGCCGGCGTGGTGCACGAGTACTCGACGCTCGATGGCGTGCGCGAGGATGTCGTCGACATCCTGCTCAACCTCAAAGGCGTGGTCTTCCGCCTGCATAACCGCGCCGAAGCCATCCTCTCGCTCAAGAAAAAGGGCGACGGCGCTGTCACCGCCGCCGACATCGAGCCGGCGCACGACGTCGAAATCATCAATCCAGACCACGTCATCGCGCACATCGCCTCCGGCGGCAAGCTCGAGATGCAGATCAAGGTCGAGTCGGGCCGCGGCTACGTGCCCGGCAACATGCGCTACCTGCCCGAGGAAACGAAAGGCATCGGCCGCATTATCCTCGACGCCTCGTTCAGCCCGGTGCGCCGCGTGTCGTACGCGGTGGAATCGGCGCGCGTCGAGCAGCGCACCGACCTCGACAAGCTGATCATGGACCTCGAGACCAACGGTGCCATCGAGCCGGAAGAGGCGATCCGCTACGCCGCGCGCGTGCTGGTCGACCAGCTCTCCGTGTTCGCGCAGCTCGAAGGCACGGCGATGCCTACCGAGCAGCCGAAGTCGCCGGCGGTCGATCCGATCCTGCTGCGCCCGGTCGACGACCTGGAACTCACCGTGCGCTCGGCCAACTGCCTCAAGGCCGAAAACATCTACTACATCGGCGATCTCATCCAGCGCACCGAGACCGAGCTTCTCAAGACGCCCAACCTCGGCCGCAAATCGCTCAACGAGATCAAGGAAGTGCTCGCTTCGCGCGGGCTGACGCTTGGCATGAAGCTCGAGAACTGGCCGCCCTCCGGCCTCGAGCACCGCACCTAAGAAGGAACGACGAGATGCGCCACGGCCACGGCCTCCGCAAGCTCAACCGCACCTCCGCGCACCGCCTGGCGATGCTGCGAAACATGACGGTCTCGCTGCTGCGGCATGAAGAGATCCGTACCACCCTGCCGAAGGCGAAGGAGCTGCGCCGCGTCGCCGAGCCGATGATCACGCTCGGCAAGAAGCCCTCGCTCGCCAACCGCCGGCTCGCCTTCGACCGCCTGCGCGACCGCGGCATCGTCGCCAAGCTGTTCGACGATCTCGGCCCGCGCTTTGCCAAGCGCAACGGCGGCTATCTGCGCATTTTGAAGATGGGATTCCGCAAGGGCGACAACGCGCCGCTCGCGCTGGTCACGCTGACCGACCGCGCCGCCGAGACGGAAGCCGCGCCCGCCGGCGACGAGCAGCAAGCCGCCAAGAAGAAATCGAAGAAGCCGGCCGCCGAGGCCGCCTGATCCACACCGTGGGCCACGGCGCGCGAAGCGCCGTGGCCTTCGTTTCCCTGCTGCAGCACGCCCGCATCGACCTCCTGGTCGACGTGCGCGCCTACCCCGCCTCGCGGCGTAACCCGCAGTTCGCACGCGACGCCCTCTCCCGCTCTCTCGCCGCGGCCGGCATCGCCTACGACTGGCAGGGCGCCGCCCTCGGCGGCATGCGGGCGCAGGGCTATCTCGCGCACATGCAGACGCCCGAATTCCGGCGAGCCGGCGCTAGCCTCATCTCCATGGGCGCGGAGCGCCGCATGTGCATCATGTGCGCCGAGACCGATCCGGCGGACTGCCACCGCTCGCACATCAGCGACTGGCTGGTGGCCCATGGCGAGCGCGTCCTGCATCTCATCGCCGAAGGCGAAACGCGCGAGCACGCCGCGCGGCTGTTCTAAGGCTCGTTAGACTTCTCCTCCGCGAGGAGGAGAACTCGATGCAACGTGAGGTACTGAAAGGCGCGGCCACGCCGAGCCCGATGGCGCACTACTGCCAGGGTGTGCGCGTTGGCGACACCGTCTACGCCGCAGGCCAGATCGCGTCGGACTACCGCACCGGCGTGCCGCCCGAGGCGCGCCAGGACCCGGCGTTTCCCTACTACGGCTCGCACATCCAGAAGCAGGCGCGCTACATCCTGCAGAACCTGCGCTCGGTACTGCAGGCGGGCGGTTGCGAGCTGAAGGACGTCGTGAAATCGCAGGTGTTCCTCACGGACCTGAACGACTTCTTCTACTTCGACCAGGTCTGGCGGGAGTTCTTCCCTTCACCGCCGCCGCGCACCACGGTGCAGGTGAGTGGGCTCCTCGTTCCCGGCTGCCGCGTCGAGATCGATCTCTGGGCGGTGCAGCCGCGCGCCGAGCGGCGCGTCATCACCGGCGCCAGCACGCCGACGCCCATGGCGCACTATTGCCAGGGCATCCTCGTCGGCGAGACGCTCTACGCGGCAGGGCAGATCGCCTCGGATTACAAGACCGGCGTGCCGGCGGAGGCGCGGCAGGATCTGGCGTTCCCGTATTACGGCTCCACCATCCAGAAGCAGGCGCGCTACATCCTCAGTAACCTGCGCAGCGTTTTTCAGGCCGCCGGCTGCGACCTCAAGGACGTGGTGAAGTCGCAGGTCTTTCTCACCGACCTCGATGACTTCCATTACTTCGACCAGGTGTGGAAGGAGTTCTTCCCCTCGCCGCCGCCGCGCACCACGGTCCAGGTGAGCGGACTTCTCGTGCCCGGCTGCAAAGTGGAGATCGACCTGTGGGGCGTACGCGCCGGCGTGAAACGCGAAGTGGTGAAGGGCGCGAAGGTGCCGGCTCCCATGGCTCACTACTGCTAGGGCGTGCTTTGCGGCGAGACGCTTTATGCAGCGGGGCAGATCGCGTCCGATTACAAGACCGGCGTGCCGCCCGAGGCGCGCCAGGATGCGGCGTTCCCTTATTACGGGTCGGACATCCAGAAGCAGACGCGCTACATCCTGGAGAACCTGCGCACCGCCTTCCAGGCGGCCGGGTGTGATCTCAAGGACACGGTGAAGTCGCAGGTCTTCCTCACCGACCTCAACGACTTCCACTATTTCGATCAGGTGTGGAAGGAGTTCTTTCCCTCGCCGCCGCCACGCACTACCGTGCAGGTCAGCGGGCTGCTCGTCCCCGGCTGCCGCGTCGAGATTGACCTCACCGCGGTGCGGCCATGAGCGGCCGCCTCGAGGGCAAAGTGGCGATCGTCGCCGGCGCCGGCGCGAGCGGCAACGTCATCGGCAACGGGCAGGCCACTGCCATCCTCTCCGCGCGCGAGGGGGCCAAGGTCGTGTGCGCCGATCTCTTCGAGGAGCGGGCGCTTGCCACTGTCGACACGATCACGCGCGAAGGCGGGCAAAGCTTCGCTTTGCGCGCGGACGCCAGCAAGGCGGCCGATTGCCAAGCGATGGTGCGTGCTGCGCTCGAGCGCTTCGGCCGGCTGGATATCCTGCATAACAACGTCGGCATCTCCGTGCGCGCGGATGTCCTCGAGGTGACGGAGGAGCAGTGGGACCGCGTCATGGCGATCAACGTGAAGAGCATCGTCCTCGCCGCGAAGTACGCGATCCCGGGGATGGTCAAGGCGGGTGGCGGCTCGATCATTAACGTCTCCTCGGTCGCCGGCCTGCGCGCGAACCAGAGCACCCCCTACAGCACCTCCAAGGCCGCCATCGTCGGCCTCACGCGCTCCATGGCAGGCGATCACGGCCGCCAGGGCGTCCGCGTGAACTGCATCCTGCCGGGCTTGATCTACGGGCCGATGACCGCGCCGCGCATGGACGATGACATCCGGCGCAAGCGCCGCGAGGCCGGGGCGCTGGGCACCGAGGGCACCGCCTGGGATGTGGCGTGGGCTGCGGTGTTTCTCGCGAGCGACGAAGCGCGCTGGATCACCGGCGTCGCGCTGCACGTGGATGCCGGCTTCCTGGTGATGAGCCCCACGACCTCGGTGCGCCTCGCGCAGCAGAAGTTCTAGTCGACGAGGATCGCGCGGTAGTCGTTGACGTTGGTGCGCGTCGGCCCGGTGACCACGAGGTCGCCGAGCGCGTGGAAGAAGCCATAGCTATCGTGCTTCGCCAGCAACGCCTTGGCGTCCGGTCCGCGCTTCATGCTATCGGGCGTCAGGATGGCGCCGGCGTTGTCTTCGCTGCCGTCGATGCCGTCATGCCCGCTTCGATACCTAAGGAGAGCAGGAACTCGGCGCAGCGCCCGCCGCGGCCGCCCTCGCCGGTGAGGGTGACGGTGCACTCGCCACCGGAGATGAGCGCGACCGGCGGCTTCCACGGCTTGCCATGTATGCGGATCTCGCGCGCCATCGCCGCCATGACCTTCGCCACTTCGGCCGCCTCGCCGGTCACCGTGTCGCCGAGGATCACCGGCTGCACGTTGGCGCGCGCGAACACTTCCGCTGCCGCCTCGAGCGAGCGATGCGCGGTGGCGATCACCCGGTTTTGTACTTTGGCAAAGGCGGGATCGCCCGGCTTCGGCGTCTCGTCCGCCGCTTTTTCGAGTCGCGCTTTCACTGACGCCGGTGGATCGACGCGATAGCGCTCGAGGATCTCGCGCGCATCGGCATAGGTGGTCGGATCGGGCGCGCACGGGCCGGAAGCGATGTGCGTCGGATCGTCGCCCGTGACGTCCGAGATGATGAGCGCCAGCACCGGCGCGCGCGAAGCAACCGCAAGGCGGCCGCCGTGAATCGCGGACAGGTGCTTGCGCACCGTGTTCATCTCCTGGATGGCGGCGCCGCTCTTCAAGAGTTGCGAGGTCACGCGCTTGAGATCGACCATCGGGATGTCGGGCGCCGGCAGCGACAGCAGGCTCGAGCCGCCGCCGGAGAGCAAGGCGAGCAGCAGGTCGTCTTTGCCGAGCGCGCGCACAGCGGCGAGTATTTCGGCCGCGGCGCGCTCGCCCGCTTCGTCGGGCACCGGGTGGCCGGCTTCGACGACGCGAATGCGCTTCGTCGGCACGCCGTGCCCGTAGCGCGTGATGGCGACGCCCGTCAGCTCGCCCCGCCAGTGCTGCTCGACGGCCGCTGCCATCGAGGCGGCCGCTTTGCCCGCCGCGGCGACGAACGTGCGGCCGACCGGGGCATGCGGCAGATGCGCGGCGATTATTTTCTGCGGGTCCGCGGCGGCGACCGCGGCGCGAAAGCTCTCGAGCAGGAGCTCGCGCACGCGAGCCCCCTCAGGCGAACTGGCGCTGCGTGGCCGTCGGGCCGAGGTTGAAGAGCGCGGGATAGGTCTCGCTGAAGACGCGCTTGATGTCCTCCGCCGGCACGTCGGCGAACTCGCCGCGCCAGTGCACGTACTCCATGTGCCGGCGATCGTCTTCGTCGAACGGATGGAAGATCGAATCTTCGCGGCCGTCGAATTCGAGCGGCTTCACCCGGAAGCGGATGCAGAGGGCGAGATTGAAGGCCGGCGTGGCCTTTACCCATTTTCCGTCGAGCTGCAGCTCCGCATAGCCGTGGTAGACGAAGAGATCGGTGCCCATCTTTGCCGTGAGCTCGGGCGTCGTCAGATGGTTTTTCACGTCGGCGAAGCCGACGCGCGCCGGGATTCCGGCGGCCCGGGCGCTGGCGGCGAGGAGCGCCGCCTTCGACACGCACCAGCCGACGTGGCGCTCGAGGCAAGCCGAGGCGCGGTAGGCGTCGTCGGCCATGAAGTTCTGGAAGGGGTTGTAGCGCACGCCATCGCGCACCGCGTAGTAGAGCGAAACGGCCCTTTCGCGCTCGTCGCCGCCCTTGGCGTGCTCGGCGGCGAAGGCTGCGACCTTGGGGTTGTCGCTATCGATGAAGCGCCCGGGTTGCAGGTAAGGAATCAGTGGTGGGTTCATTTATCCAGTTTCATCAGCTTGCGCAGCGCATTCTGCCTGATGAATTCGCTCGATTCATCGGCGCCGACGCAGCTGATGACCGGGGCGCGGGTCGCGGGCGGCAGGAACGCGGGCGAGAGCCGCAACGCCGCCGCCTCGTCCAGGCGCAGATCGACGTTCAGCCAGTCGATGTCGATCAACGGCCGCAGGTCGTAGACGCCGCTGATGGCGAGGCCGCCCTTCCAGAGGTCCTTCGGCAGCTGGCGGTCGAACGCCGGCCATTGCGCGGCCATCAGCATCGCGCTCAGGTGCCCGCCGGCCGAGTGCCCACTGACGTAGAGGCGATCCTGGTCCATGCCGTACTCCTCGGCATTCAGCCAGAGCCAGCGGCTCGCGCGCAGCATCTGGCGCACGATCTCCTCCATCGACACTTTCGGACAGAGGTCGTAATTCACCACCGCGAGCGAGATGCCGCCCGCGACGAAGGTCGGCGCGAGGAACGAGAAGTCGCGCTTGTCGAGCGAGCGCCAGTAGCCGCCGTGGATGAACATCATGCAGCTGCCGTCGCCCTTCCTCGACGGAAAGAGGTCGAGCGTCTCGCCCGGCGCCTCGCCGTAGCGCAGGTCCAGATGGCTCGCCATGGTGCCGCGTGCCTTCTGCGAGTCTTCGGCCCAGCGCGCGAAGTACTGTGCGTGATCGGGGACGAGCTCCCGGTTGTTGTACAGCTTGGAGAGAGAGCTCTTGTCCGGCGCGTTCATCCCCGCTTCTCCCTCCATAGGCCCATCGCCTCCTGTCCCGGGCGGTCGGAGAACGAGAAGAGCACCGTCTCGCTCGTGGCCTCGATGCGCAGCGGCGTCCACGAGGGCACGACGAAGGTGTCGCGCGGCTCGAAGTCGAAGCTTTCGGTGCCGATGCTGACGCGGCCGCCGCCCTCGACCACCGAGTAGATGGTGCCGTCGGTGCTGCGATAGGCCTGCGACTGGAAGCGCGCCGGCATGAGCTGGATGAAGGCGGCGATGGTGGGCATGGCGTGGCCGCCGCTGAGCGGGTTGATGAACTGCATCTTCCAGCCGTGGCACAGATCCGGGTCCTGGTCGCGCGACAGGAGCTCGAGCGACTCGCGGCTGCGCGCATAGGGATAGTTGAAGATCGGCGAGGTCTTGCCGAAAGGGGGCTTGGCGGCAAGCGGGGCGAGGCCGTTGCCGAAGCGCGCCGTGGCCGCGCCTTCGCTGCGCGTCACCGGCTGCACCTCCTCCGGGAACACCTCGTGGAATTGGGCGCCGAAGAGCTCGACGATGCGCACGTCGAGGCCGTCCATCCACACGACCGGCTCGTTGCCCGGGTTGCCGTGGTCGTGGAAGGTCCACGATGGCGTGATGATGAAGTCGCCCGCGAGCATCGTGGTGCGTTCTCCGTCGACCGCGGTATAGGCACCGGAGCCCTCGACAATGAAGCGCAGCGCCGACTGGCTGTGGCGATGGCTCGGCGCGATCTCGCCCGGCAGGATGAGCTGCAGCCCGGCGTACAGGCTCTGCGTGATGCACGACTCGCCGCGCATGCCCGGGTTTTCGAGCACCAGCACGCGTCGGATCGCTTCCTTGGCGGTGATCAGCTTGCCCGATTCCATGATGTAGGGACGCACGTCCTTGTACTTCCACAGGTACGGCTTGCAGCGTGTGACCGGCGTGTCGGGAATGAGGCCGTGCAGCACCTCCCAGAGCGGCGC
>JAEKLK010000343.1 GCA_019509895.1 Betaproteobacteria bacterium
CGGTCGTGCAGCAGGCTGCGGTTGGGCAGTCCGGTGAGCGCATCGTAATTCGCCTGGTGCTCGAGCTGGACCTGGTAGCGCTTGCGCTCGATCGAATAGTGCATCGAGCGCAGCAATAGCTCGCGGTCCAGGCGCGCCTTCACCAGGTAGTCCTGCGCCCCGCCCTTCACCGCCGAAAGCGCGAGCGAGTCGTCGTCGTTGCCGGTGAGCACGATGATCGGCACGGCCGGCGAATGCGCGTAGACCTTGGCGAAGGTGTCCAGGCCGTGGCTGTCCGGCAGCGAGAGATCGAGGATCACGAGCGCCGTCTCGCCGCCCGAGAGGTGCTCGAGGCCCTTCGCCAGGCGATCGACGTAATGCAGCGTGAACGGCGTGCGCGGGTCGTCCGCGATCATCTCGCGGATGAGGCGGGCGTCGCCGGGGTTGTCCTCGATCAGGAGGACGTTGTGGATCACCGGCCGGGTTCCCGCTCAGTGCCCATCGGCGGGCGGCAGTGTCACGACCGTCAGCCAGAAGACATCGATCGATCTCACCACGACGATGAATTTCTCCAGGTCGACGGGCTTCGTGACGTAGCAGTTGGCGTGCAGGTTGTAGCTCCTCAATACGTCCTCCTCGGCCTTCGAGGTGGTGAGGACGACGACCGGGATGCGGCGCAGGGTGTCGTCGGACTTGATCTCCTGCAGCACCTCGCGGCCGTCCTTCTTCGGCAGGTTGAGGTCGAGCAGGATGATGTCGGGGCGCGGCGCATCGCGGTACTTGCCGCGCTGCTGCAGGAACTCCATCGCCTCGACGCCGTCCTTCGCCCAGTGCAGCTTGTGATAGACCCTGCCCTCCTTCAGCGCCTCGCGCGTCAGGCGCTCGTCGCCCGGGTTGTCCTCGACGAGCAGGATCTCGATCGGGGAACGGCCATCGGTCATCGCTTTTCTTCCTCGTGTCTCATGGAAAGTCTTTCTTCGGTAGCGTGAAATGGAACGTGCTGCCGGCGCCGAGTTGCGACTCGAGCCAGATGCGCCCGCCGTGGCGCTCGGCGACCTTCTTGCAGATGGCAAGGCCGATGCCCGTGCCGGGGTACTCGCCCATGGTATGCAGGCGCTGGAACAGCATGAAGATGCGCTCGAAGTACTGCGGCTCGATGCCGATGCCGTTGTCGGCGATGCTGACGCGCCACTCGGCATTTTCCTCCTGCGCCGAGACGTGGATGCGCGGCGGCGCCTGGCCGCGGAACTTGAGCGCATTGCCGATCAGGTTCTGGAAGAGCTGCACGAGCTGCACCTCGTCGACATCGACGCGCGGCAGCGAATCCCAGCTGACCGCGGCCCCCGACTCCTCGATCGCGGCGCGCAGATTGGTGACGGCGCGCTTGAGCGGCGCCTCGAGGGACACGGGCTTGAACTCCTTGCCCTTGGTGCCGACCCGCGAGTAGGCGAGCAGGTCCTCGATCAGCTGCTTCATGCGCGCCGCGCCGTCGACCACGTAGTTCATGAATTCGCGCGCGTCGCCGTCGAGCTTGTCGCTGTAGCGCCGCGCGAGCAGCTGCGTGTACGAGGACACCATGCGCAACGGCTCCTGCAGGTCGTGCGAGGCGACGTAGGCGAACTGCTCGAGCTCGGCGTTGGAGCGCTGCAGCTCCTCGGCTTTCCTCGCGAGCTCGTCGTGCGCGCGGCGCAGCTCCGCCTCGGCGCGCTTGCGGGCGGTGATGTCGGAGCCGACGCCGCGGTAGCCGCGAAAATGGCCCGCGTCGTCGTAGACGGGCTCGCCGGTCACCGAGATCCAGCGCGTGCCGCCGGCGGGATTGGGACGCTCCATCTCGAAGTCGCGGAACGCCTCGTGGCGCTCGAGCACGGCGCGGTGGCGCGCCCAGTCTTCGGCGGTTACGTTGAGCGCCGGCTGGTCCCAGCGCTTGCGGCCGAGGTAGGCCGAGGCCTCGAGGCCGGTGCGCTCGCCCATGCGGCCCGACATGAAGGTGAGGCCGAAGCTCTCGTCCTGCTCCCAGTACCAGTCGGAAGAAAGCTGCGTCAGGCTGCGGAAGCGCGCCTCGCTCTCGCGCAGCGCCTGCTCGCCGCGCTTCCTCTCGGTGATGTCGTCGAAAATCGCGATCTCGTAGAGCGGCGTGCCGTCGGCTGAGCGCTCGAGCACCATGCTGAAGGTCACCCAGACGGTCGAGCGGTCCTTGCGCAGGTAGCGCTTCTCGAGGCGCACATGGTCGATCTCGCTCGCGTACAGGCGGCTGCGCTGGGTGTTGATCACCTCCAGGTCATCGGGATGCGAGATCTCGCGCCCGGTCATGCCGATCAGCTCCTCCTCCGGGTAGCCGAGGATCTCGCAAAGGCGCCGGTTGACGCGGATGAAGCGGCGGTCGAGGCCGATGTGCGCGATGCCGGAGCCGGCGAGCTCGAAGGTGCGCCGGTAGCGCGCCTCGCTCTGGCGCAGCGCCTCCTCGACCTGCTTCTGCGCCGTGACGTCCTCGAGCACCGAGATGGCGTAGAGCGGCATGCCGGACGCGTCGCGCTCGAGCGCGATGGCGATGCTTGCCCAGATGGTGCCGCCGTCCTTGTGCAGATAGCGCTTTTCCACCCGCACAGAGTCGACCTCGCCGGCGAGGAGGCGAGCGCGCCGCTCGTCGAGCGCGTCGCGATCCTCGGGATGGGAGAGATCCTTTACCACCGTGCCGACGAGCTCGGCCTCGCTGCGGCCGAAGAACTCGCACAGTCGCCGGTTGACGCGCAGGAAGCGGCCGTCCAGCCCGACCTGCGCGAGTCCGGATCTGGCCAGCTCGAAGGTGCGCCGGTAACGCTCCTCGCTTCCGCGCAGCGCCGCCTCGGCATTGCGCTGCGCCGTGATGTCGGTGAACGAAGAGACGACGCCGTACCAGTCGCTCGCGTCCGGCTGGCGCAGAAACGCGGTGTTGATGAGCAACCAGGTGTGCACGCCTTCGGCCCGCTCGATGCCCATGACATGCCCCGTGAGCGGCTTGCCGGTGCGGACGGTGACGCGTGTCGGCCGATCCTCCGGCGGCAGCGGCCGCCCATGCGCATCGACGCACGGCAGGCGGGAGGTGAAGCCGGGGACGCCGATCAGCTCGGCGAGCGCAATGCCGAGGATGCGCTCGGCGGCCTGGTTGCCGGCGACGATGTCGAGGTTGCGGTCGTAGACCAGGATGCCTTCGTTCGCCGAATTGACGATCGCGTGCCAGCGTTCCTGGTTGTCGCGCAGCGCGCTCTCGGCGCTCTTTCTCGCCGTGATGTCGATGATCGTGCCGATGAGCCCGGCGACCACGCCGTGCACGTCGGTGTACGTAGCCTTGTAGTAGAGCGTGTCGCGGAGCTCGCCATCGCGCGCGCGCACCGTAATCTCGTAGCTCTGGCGGCCCGGCCCGGCGTAGAGCTCGCGGTCCATGGCGGCATGGCGCTCAGCGATCGCCGGATCGTGCGGATAGAGATCGACGACCTGTCTGCCGATGAAGTCGGCGGCGCGGATGCCGAAGAACTCTTCCCACGCGCGGTTGACGCCGAGATAGCGGCCATCGCGGCTCTTGAAAAACACCGGCACCGGGAGAGCGTCGACGAGCTTGAACGCTGCGTCGAGTGGTGCTGCGGCTTCTTCCTCCCCCCGTGCCCTTTGTAGTTGTTTGCCCTTGGGCATGGCAGTGAAGGATTCTAATGCTCGTACAGTCGCCTTGCCTTCGCCTTGGCGGCGACCAGTGGTACGAGAACGTCAAGGACCGGCGTGTGCATTTTTGCCGCCCGCGCGAGCGCGAGCGGCGCCAGGAGCTGCGCCTCGATCTCCATCGGCCGGCCGCGCTCGTAGTCCTGCAGCATCGAGGGCTTGTGCGTGGCGCCGGAGCCGCTCGCGCCACTCGGCCGGCGCGGCGCGCGCTCGGGAGCGACGCCGAGCGCGCCGGCGATAGCGTTGGCTTCGCCCACCGCCTGGGTGGCGATGGGCTTCAGGGCAGCGTTCTCCTGCACTTCGCGTACCGTGAGGCCGGTGAGCGTGCACAGCGTCGAGGTCCAGAGGTTCTGCGCGAGCTTCGCCCAGATCGACTGGCGGATGTCCTCGACCTGCGGCGATGCAATGTCCGCCGCATCGAGCGCGTGGCGCAGGCGCTCGACCAGCGGCGTGTCGCGCCGGTCCGGGCGACCGATGACCAGCATGTTGTTGCCCGGCACGTGGTTCTCGATCACGCCCGGCTCGAGGAGCTCATTCGCGGAATAGGCGACGCCGCCGAGCACCCGCTCACGCTCGATCGCCGCCGCGAGCCGTCCGCCCGGATCCAGCCGCTCGAGCCGCTCGTCGTACCACCACGGAATGCCGTTCTGCACGAAGACCACGGCGGTCTCGCGCCCGAGCAGCGGCGCGCATTGCTCGGCAAAGGCGCCGAGCAGATTCGCCTTCAAGGTCACGAACACCGCCTCCTGCGGTCCGAGCTCGCGCGCGCTCGCGGTCGCGCGCACCCGCCCGACGATGGTGCGCTCGCCATGCAGCAGCTTGATGCCGCGTTCCTGCATCGCAGCGAGGTGCGCGCCGCGCGCCACCACGCTCACCTCGTGACCGGCGGCGGCGAGCTTTGCCGCGATATGGCCGCCGACCGCGCCGGCACCGAAGACACACAGCTTCACGCTGGCGACCGGCACGGCGCGGGCACCGCGCGCGATACGCTCGATTTCCGGCCGCAGATCGGCCAGGTGGGCGATGAGCGCGTCGTGGCGCGGAAACGGATAGGTGACCGCCGGCAGTTTGGCCAGCGCGG
>JAEKLK010000110.1 GCA_019509895.1 Betaproteobacteria bacterium
GCCCCGATCCCCGAGAAGGAGGTCGAGGCGATCATGCAGCAGATGCGCGAGGGCGTGGAGAAGCCCAAGCCCAAGGTGCTGTTCGAGAACGGCGAGATGGTGCGCGTCAAGGACGGCCCCTTCACCGATTTCCAGGGAACGGTGGAGGACGTGAACTACGAGAAGAGCCGGCTGCGCGTCGCGGTGACGATCTTCGGCCGCTCGACGCCGGTGGAGCTGGAATTCGGACAGGTAGAGAAGGCTTAACCGTAAGGTAAACGAGGGGAGAGGCGGCCAGCCTCGCTTGCACCCGCTTAGGAGAGACGCATGGCAAAGAAGATAGTCGGGCTGATCAAGCTTCAGGTGCCCGCCGGCAAGGCGAACCCGTCGCCCCCCATCGGGCCGGCGCTCGGCCAGCGCGGCCTGAACATCATGGAGTTCTGCAAGGCGTTCAACGCGCAGACGCAGAAGGTGGAGCCCGGGCTGCCGCTGCCGGTGGTGATCACGGCGTACGCGGACAAGAGCTTCTCCTTCATCATCAAGACGCCGCCGACCACGGTGCTGATCAAGAAGGCCGCGGGTCTCGAGTCGGGCAGCGCGCGCCCGCACACCGACAAGGTCGGCAAGATCACGCGCAAGCAGGTCGAGGACATCGCCAAGCAGAAGCTGCCCGACCTGAACGCGACGGACCTCGACGCCGCCATGCGCATCGTCGCCGGCAGCGCGCGCTCGATGGGCGTGATCGTGGAGGGCATGTAAATGCCGCATATCTCGAAGCGCAGGAAGGCGTTCATCAGCAAGGTCGACCCGAAGAAGACCTACGCCGCCGCGGAAGCGCTCAAGCTGGTGAAGGAAACCGCGACTGCCAAGTTCGACGAGGCGATCGACGTCGCCGTCAACCTTGGCATCGACGCGAAGAAGGGTGACCAGACGGTGCGCGGCTCGGTCGTGCTGCCCGCGGGCACCGGCAAGAACGTGCGCGTCGCGGTGTTTGCGCCGGGTGACAAGGGCGCCGCGGCCAAGGCCGCCGGGGCGGACATCGTCGGCATGGAAGACCTCGCCGAACAGGTGAAGGCCGGCAAGATGGATTTCGACGTGGTGATCGCCGCGCCGGAAGCGATGCGCGTCGTCGGCCAGCTCGGCCAGATTCTCGGTCCGCGCGGCCTGATGCCAAACCCGAAAGTCGGCACCGTGACGCCGGACGTCGCAGGCGCGGTGAAGAACGCAAAGGCGGGCCAGGTGCAGTTCCGCGCCGACAAGGCGGGCGTCGTGCAATGCACGATCGGCCGCGCTTCCTTCTCGCCCGAGCAGCTGCGCGAGAACCTCGCTGCGCTGGTCGACGCGTTGAACAAGGCGAAGCCGGCGGCGACGAAAGGAGTGTTTCTGAAGAAGCTTTCCGTGTCGAGCACGATGGGCCTCGGCGTCAAAGTCGATCCCACATCGCTCTCGGCGCAACAGTGACTTTGGGCTGCTGTTCCAGCGAACAGCTGTCGTCAAAGACCGCAGGGGCCCGCAAGGGCTTAATCGCTTTTCCCTGCGCAGACGGCGTACCCGGAGGAAGGAGTCCAGCAATGGTTCCTGATTCAAGGTCGCCGGTTTTTGTAGCGAAGCAAAAGGAGGTAGACCTTGGGTCTTAACCTGGAGCAGAAGCAGGCGGTGGTCTCGGAAATCGCGGCCAAGCTCGCGAACGCGCAGGCGCTCATCGTCGCGGAGTACCGCGGCCTGGACGTCGCGCGCGTGACGCAGCTTCGCGCCAAGGCGAGAAAGTCGGGGCTTTACCTGCGCGTGCTGAAGAACACCCTCGCGCGCCGCGCGGTCAAGGGCACGCCGTTCGAGCAGCTGTCCGATCAGATGATCGGGCCGCTCATGTACGGCATTGCCAACGACCCCGTGGCCGGCGCAAAGGTGCTCGCCGATTTCGCCAAGGAGAACGAGCTGTTCGTGATCCGCGGCGGGGCGATGCCGGGGAGCCGGATGTCCGACAAGGACGTCAAGGCGCTCGCGCAGCTGCCCTCGCGCGAGGAGCTCCTCGCGCGGTTGCTCGGCACGATGCAGGCGCCCGTGGCGAGGCTCGTTCGCACGATGAACGAGGTCCCGGGCAAATTCGTTCGCACGCTCGCCGCGTATCGCGATTCGAAGGAAAAGGCGGCCGCCTAACCGTCAATCAGGAACCTATACAGAGGAAAATGAAATGGAACGCACTCAGATCCTGGAAGAAATCAGCAAGATGACCGTCCTTGAGCTCTCGCAGCTCATCAAGGACATGGAAGAGAAGTTCGGCGTCTCGGCCGCCGCGGCCACCGTCATGGCGGGCCCGGCCGGCGCCGGCGCCGCCGCCGCAGCGCCCGTCGAGGAGCAGACCGAGTTCACCGTGATGCTCACCGCCGTGGGCGACAACAAGGTGAACGTGATCAAGGCGGTGCGCGAAGTGACGAGCCTTGGGCTGAAGGAGGCGAAAGACCTTGTCGACGGCGCGCCCAAGGCCGTGAAGGAAGGCGTTTCCAAGGCGGACGCGGACGCGGTCGCCAAGAAGCTGAGCGACGCCGGCGCAAAGGTGGAAATCAAGTAGTGACGGTGGAGATCTCGTAATCACCGCCGTGGAACTTCGGAACCCGGGAGGGGTCTCAGTACCCCTCCCCGGAAACCGAAGAGCAGAGCAAAGGCCTTGCGTGGGCAAGGTCTTTCCTCTGTTCTTCAGCTGTTTGGTGCGACCAGGAGCCTAGATGACCTATTCCTTGACCGAGCGTAAACGCATCCGCAAGAGCTTCGCGAAACGGGCGATCGTGCAGAAAGTGCCGTTCCTCATCGCGACCCAGCTCGAGTCCTACACTGGGTTCCTGCAGGCGCACATGCCGCCCGAGGGACGCAGGAACGAGGGCTTGCAGGCCGCGTTCACCTCGATCTTCCCGATCGTCAGCCATTCGCAGAATGCGCGGCTGGAATTCGTCAGCTATTCGCTCGGCGAGCCGCCGTTCGACGTGAAGGAGTGCCAGCAGCGCGGCCTCACCTACGCGAGCCCGCTGCGCGCCAAGGTGCGCCTGGTGATCATGGACAAGGAGGCGCCCAAGCCGACCACCAAGGAAGTGAAGGAGCAGGAGGTCTACATGGGCGAGATCCCGCTCATGACCACCACCGGCTCGTTCATCATCAATGGCACCGAGCGTGTCATCGTCAGCCAGCTGCACCGCTCGCCGGGCGTGTTCTTCGAGCACGACCGCGGCAAGACGCACTCGTCGGGCAAGCTGCTCTTCTCCGCGCGCGTCATTCCCTACCGCGGCTCGTGGCTCGACTTCGAATTCGACGCGAAAGACGTCGTCTTCTTCCGGGTCGACCGGCGCCGCAAGATGCCGGTGACCATCCTCCTCAAGGCGCTCGGCTACACGCCCGAGCGCATCCTCGAGGAGTTCTTCGACTTCGACGCGTTCCACGTCAAGCCGACCGGCGTCGAGTTCGAGATCGTGCCGGAGCGCCTGCGCGGCGAGGTGGCGCGCTTCGACATCAACGAGCGCAGCGGCAAGACCATCGTCGCCAAGGACAAGCGCATCACCGTCAAGCACATTCGCGACATGGAGGCGGCGGGCCTGAAGAAGATCAGCGCGCCCGACGACTTCATCCTCGGCCGAACGCTGGCACACAACGTCATCAACAAGGACACCGGCGAGATCATCGCCAACGCCAACGACGAGATCACCGAGACGCTGCTGCAGCAGCTGCGCGACGCCAAGGTCGACAAGATCCAGACGCTCTTCACCAACGATCTGGACCAGGGCGCGTACGTCTCGCAGACGCTGCGCAGCGACGAGACCGCCGACCTGAACGCCGCACGCGTGGCGATCTACCGCATGATGCGCCCCGGCGAGCCGCCGACGGAAGACGCGGTGGAGACGCTGTTCAACGGCCTCTTCTTCGCGGAAGAGCGCTACGACCTCTCGGCGGTCGGCCGCATGAAGTTCAACCGCCGCATCAGCGCGCCTGCCGAGATGAGCTGGCAGGTTCGCTTCCGCCCGGTCGCCTTGCCCAAGGAAGCCGAGGGGGACCTGCGCGCCTATTTCAAGAACGCGCCCGAGCTCTCGCTCGGCAAGGTCGGGCTGGAAGGCATCGCCAGCGAGCCCGAGGCGCAGGCGCTCGTGGAGAAGATGTTCCACGACCTAAAGGCGAAAGGCATCGACAAGTCGAAGCTTGAATTCAGGATCGAACCGCGCCTCACGCTCTCGCCCAAGGACATCGTCGAGGTGATCCGGATACTGGTCGAGCTGCGCAACGGCCGCGGCGAGATCGACGACATCGACCACCTCGGCAACCGCCGCGTGCGCTCGGTCGGCGAGCTCGCCGAGAACCAGTTCCGCGCGGGACTGGTGCGCGTCGAGCGCGCCGTGAAGGAGCGCCTGTCGCAGGCCGAGTCCGAGAACCTGATGCCGCACGACCTGATCAACGCCAAGCCGATCTCGGCCGCGATCAAGGAGTTTTTCGGCTCCTCGCAGCTCTCGCAGTTCATGGACCAGACCAACCCGCTCTCCGAGATCACGCACAAGCGGCGCGTCTCGGCGCTCGGGCCGGGCGGCCTGACGCGCGAGCGCGCGGGCTTCGAGGTGCGCGACGTGCACCCGACGCACTACCGCCGCGTCTGCCCGATCGAGACGCCCGAGGGTCCGAACATCGGCCTGATCAACTCGCTCGCGCTCTACGCGCGCACCAACAAGTTCGGCTTCCTCGAGACGCCGTACCGCAAGGTGAAGGACAGCAAGGTCACCAACGA
>JAEKLK010000111.1 GCA_019509895.1 Betaproteobacteria bacterium
ATCGCCATCACCACGGTGAGCGGGCGAAGGCGCCATTGATCGGCGCGGTAGACTTGCCGATAGGCGGCTTCCTGTGTGCTGGCCCCGCCGAGACCCGTGCCCCAATAGACGCCGATGCGCTCCGGCGCAGCGCGCGTGTCGAGGCCGCTTGCGGCGAGCGCCTGCGAAGCGGCACCGAGCGCGAACTGAGTGGCGCGATCGACGCCCGCGGCCTCGTTCTCCTTGAGGACGGACATCGGATTCCACTCGACCGTGGCTGCCACCTGCACGCCCGTGCGTTGCGCAATCTCGCCTGGCAGCCGCCGGATGCCGGGACGTGCGTCGCAAAGCGAACGCTGGAAATCCTCGAGCGTGTTGCCGATCGGCGAGACGATGCCGGCCCCGGTTACTGCGACGCGCCGGTCGGCCACCGGTAGGACTCAGGCCCTGCCGCAGGCCGCAAGCGCCGCGGCGACGTGCCGTTCCAGGTCGCTTAGGGTCTTGATGCCCTTGAGATCCTCATCGGAGACGCTGACACCGAACTCTTCCTCGACTTTGAACATGAATTCGATAAAGGAGAGAGAGTCGATGCCGAGCTTGTCGAGCGGCGCAGCCGGGTCGAGCGCTTGCGCATCGAGCGTGAACTCCTGGCTGGCAAGCGCCTTGATGCGCGCGAGCGTATCCATCGGCCGCATTATAGAGGCGGATGGAACTCGGGGCATGAGGCAAAGCCCTTATAATCTGCGGCCTTACAGCAACCTGTGATGTCCCTCTATACGCTCGGCTTGAACCATCAGACCGCGCCGCTCGCGGTGCGTGAGCGCGTGGTGTTTCACGTCGAGCGCCTGCGTGAAGCGCTGGCCGAACTGAAGCGCGGACTGGCCAGCGAGGCGGCCATCCTTTCCACCTGCAACCGCACTGAGCTCTACGTCGCGGGCGACGAGCCGGTAATGCTCGCGCAGTGGCTGGAGCGTTATCACCGTTTCGAGCCGGAGGGCTTGAGCCCGTATCTGTATACCCTGCCGCGCGAGCAGGCGGTGCGCCACGCGTTCCGCGTCGCCTCGGGCCTCGATTCGATGGTGCTGGGCGAGCCGCAGATCCTCGGACAGATGAAGGATGCGGCGCGCGCGGCCGAGTCGGCCGGCACGCTCGGGACGTTGCTGCACAAGTTGTTCCAGCGCTCCTTTGCGGTCGCGAAGGAGGTGCGCTCGACGACCGAGCTCGGCACCGCCAGCGTCTCGATGGCGGCGGCGGCGGTGCGGCTGGCGGGCCGCATCTTTCCGAGCCTGAAGGAGCAGAACGTGCTTTTCATCGGCGCCGGCGAAATGATCGAGCTTTGCGCCACGCACTTCGCCGCGCAGGGGCCGGCGCGCATGACGGTGGCCAACCGCACTCTCGAGCGTGCGCAGAAACTTGCGCACCGCTTCAATGCGCGGCCGATCGAGCTGCGCACGCTCGCCGATCACCTGCACGAGCATGACATCGTGGTCTCGAGCACCGCGTCGTCCTTGCCGATCCTCGGCAAGGGACTGGTTGAGCGGGCGGTGCGCGCCCGGCGCCGGCGGCCGATGTTCATGGTCGACCTCGCCGTGCCGCGCGACATCGAGCCCGAAGTGGGGGAGCTGGAAGACGTTTTCCTCTACACGGTGGACGACCTCGGCCAGATCGTGAGCGTCAATCTCGACTCGCGCCGCGCTGCCGTCGCGCAGGCGGAGGCGATCATCGACACCCAGGTAGGGCAGTTCATGCACTGGATGCGTGGCCGTGAGAACGTCCCGCTGATCCGCGCTCTGCGCGCCCGCGCCGACGATGCGCGCCGCGAAGAGCTCGAGCGGGCGCTGCGCGCCCTGGCACGCGGCGAGACCCCGGCCAAGGTGCTCGAGGCGCTCTCGCAGGGTCTCGTGAACAAGCTGCTGCACGCGCCCACCCAGGCGCTGCACGACGCGGCCGGCGACGAGCAACGTGCGCTCGCCGAGCTGCTCGCGCGCCTGTACCGGATGCAGTGAAGCCCTCCCTTCGCACCAAGCTTGACAGCCTGGTCGCGCGCCGCGCCGATCTGGAGCGGCTGCTCGCGTCCGAGGACGCCACGCGCGACATGGACAGGTTTCGCAACTTTTCGCGCGAGCACTCCGACGTGGCGGCGATCGCGGCGCTGTACGAAGACTACCGGAAGGCCGAGGGCGATGCCGAGGCAGCGCGGGAGCTCGATCTCTCTGAAGAGTTGAAGAGCGCGCACGCCTCGATGGAGCGCCTCGAGGCCGAGCTGCAAAAGGCGCTGCTGCCGAAAGATCCGAACGACGAGCGCAACGTGTTCCTCGAAATCCGTGCGGGCACCGGCGGCGACGAGTCGGGGCTCTTCGCCGGCGACCTCTTCCGCATGTACACGCGCTACGCCGAGCGGCAGCGCTGGCAGGTGGAGATCATCTCCGAGAGTCCCTCGGAGATGGGCGGCTACAAGGAGGTGATCCTGCGCATCATCGGGCAGGGCGTGTATTCCAAGCTCAAGTTCGAGTCCGGGGGTCATCGTGTGCAGCGCGTGCCGGCGACCGAGGCGCAGGGCCGCATTCACACTTCCGCGTGCACGGTCGCCATCCTGCCGGAAGCCGACCAGGTCAACGACGTCGTCCTCAATCCCGCGGAGCTGCGCATCGATACCTTCCGCGCGTCCGGCGCCGGCGGCCAGCATGTCAACAAGACCGAATCGGCGATCCGCGTCACGCACTTGCCGACCGGCATCGTCGTGGAGTGCCAGGACTCGCGCTCGCAGCACAAGAACCGCGAGAAGGCGCTGAGCGTACTTGCCGCCCGCATCCGCGACAAGCAGCAGCGTGAGCAGCAGGCGAAGACGGCTTCGGCGCGCAAATCGCTCATCGGCTCCGGCGACCGCTCGGAGCGCATCCGTACCTACAACTTTCCCCAGGGTCGTGTCACCGACCACCGCATCAATCTGACGCTCTACAAGATCGATCGCATCATGGATGGCGAACTCGATGAGGTGCTCGAGGCGCTCGCCGGCGAATTCAAGACCGAGCAACTCACCCAGCTCGCCGAAGAAGCGGCGTGACACTCATTTGACTATTGGGCAAGCGCTCGGCGCGAGCGGCCTCGAGGCGCGCGAGGCGCGACTGCTGCTCGCGCATGCCAGCGGCTTCAGCGGTGCGGCGCTCGTCGCCTTTCCCGAGCGCTCGCTCTCCGAGGAAGCGGCCGCGCGCTTCGCCGCCTTCGCCGAACGGCGCAGGCGCGGCGAGCCGGTCGCGTACATCGTCGGCGAGAAGGAGTTCTACGGGCTAGCGATCACGGTGACGCCGGCGGTGCTCATTCCGCGGCCGGAAACGGAGCTCCTGGTCGAGCTCGCGCTCGAGCGGCCGTTTGCCAGCGTCGTCGATCTCGGTACCGGCTCCGGCGCGATCGCGCTGGTGCTCAAGAAGCATCGCCCTGGCGCCCGCGTAGTCGCCGTCGAAGCGAGCGCTGCTGCGCTGGAAGTGGCGCGGCGCAACGCCGTGCGGCTTGCCCTGGAGGTCGAATGGCGCCACGGCCGATGGTGCGAGCCGCTGGCCGGGGAGAGCTATGAGCTGATCGTCGCCAATCCGCCTTACGTCGCCGAAGGCGATCCGCACCTCGCGGCGCTCGGCTACGAGCCGAGGCAGGCTCTAGTCTCGGGCGGTGACGGCCTGGAGGCCCTGGGCACCATCGTGGCGCAAGCACGCGCATACCTGGCACGCGGCGGCTGGTTGCTCCTCGAGCACGGCCAGGGACAGGATGCCGCAGTGCGGCGTCTCCTTACGGAGGCGCGGCTTGAAGAGGCTCGCACGTGGCCCGATCTCGCGGGGATACCCCGGGTCACGGGCGCGCGGCGGTAAAATAGAGCCATGGATATCAAACAGCGCATCAAGGATCAGGTTACGGGGTCGCCGGTCGTGCTCTACATGAAGGGCACGCCGCAGATGCCGCAATGCGGCTTCTCGGCGCTCGCGGTGCAGGTGCTGAACGCCTGTGGCGTGCACGAGTTCGCCAGCGTCAACGTGCTCGCCGACGCGGAGGTCCGCCAGGGCATCAAGGAATACGCCAACTGGCCGACGATCCCGCAGCTCTACGTCAACCAGTCGGGCGAGCTGCAGAAACTGCTAGAGCACGCGCGCCAGAAGGCGTAGCGTCGCGCGCACCTGTACGAGGTAGCCGCCGCCGAAGAGGTTGAGATGGTTCAGCAGATGGTAAAGGTTGTAGAGGTGCTTGCGCACCGCGTAGCCGCTCTCTAGCGGCCAGCATTCCTCGTAAGCCTCGTAGAAGTCCTCAGGAAAGCCGCCGAAGAGCTCGGTCATCGCCACATCGGCCTCGCGATCGCCGTAGTAGACCGCGGGATCGAAGAGCACCGGCGCTCCGTCGGCGAGAAAACCGGCATTCCCGCTCCATAGGTCGCCATGGACGAGCGACGGCGCCGGCTTATGGCCCTCGAGCAGCCGCCACACGGGCGGCGCTTCGAGCCGATAGCCATTGCGGCTCGCGAGTGCGAGTTGCGGCTCCAGGCGCCGGTGGCGCCAGAACTCGGCCCAGCCGGCGCAGGGCGCGTTCTCCTGCAGCGTGGAGCCAATGTAGTTGTCGCGCGGCCAGCCGTAGCGATCGCTGTGCGCGCGATGCGTCGCGGCCAGCATGGTGCCCAATGCGGCGAAGTCGCCGCGCGAGCCGATCTCCAGCCATTCCATCAGCAGATACGCCTCGCCGCCCGCCACGCCGTGCCCGATCGGCTCGGGCGCGCGCGCACCGGCGCGCCGCAGCGCGCGCAGCCCATCGGCCTCGGCGGCGAACGCATCGGCATAGCGTGCCTCGTTGAGCTTCAAAAACACCGGGCGTCCCGCCAGTGCGGCGCGATAGCACTGATGAATGCAGCCCCCGCGAACGGGCTGCTCGCCGCTCAGCCCGAGCGCGGCGCACACTGCGTCGTGCATCAGCCCGACGTGAGGCGCGTATTGGCGAGGTTCAGCCGCTCGACCAGGATGCCGATGAAAGCACGGTCGAACTTGCTGCGGCAGGCGATGCTCGCCTGCTCGAGGTCGGCGACGCGCATGCGCAGGATGCGCGAAGGCGCCGCCGCCGTGACGGTGGCGCCGCGCTCCGGGCTCGCGGCCGAGAGGTAGGCCATCTCGCCGAAGCACTCACCCGGACCGAGGACAGTGAGGAGCTTCTTGTTCTTGCTGACACGCACCTCGCCTTCGACCAGCAGGCAGAAGAAGTCGCCGCGCTCGCCTTCGTGCACGATCACCTGGCCGGCCGGCACGCGTCCCCAGAGCGCGAGCTTCACCACCTCCCAGAGCTCCTGGTCGGTAAAGGCGCGGAAGAAGGCGATCGGCCGCAGGACGGCGAACTTGTCCGCGTCGCCGAAGGTCTCGCGTGCTCCCTTGCCGAGGCCGGCGCGCAGCGCCTCGATCAGGTCCGCGGCGAACTCGTCGGCGCTGTGATAGCGCTTCGCCGCTTCCTTCTGCATCGCCCGGCGCACGATACGGTCGAGCGATTCCGGCAGTTCGCGGCGTTCCGACGACGGCGGCGGCGCCTCCGACTGCGTGATCTGGTAGATCATGCTGAACTTGTTGGTGCCGCGAAACGGCAGCACGCCGGTGAGCAGCTGATACATTACGACGCCGAGCGAGTAGAGATCGGTGCGGTGATCGACCAGCTCCTCGCGGATCTGCTCCGGCGACATGTACGCCGGCGAGCCGACGCCGGTGATCTGCGTCGTCTCCATGGCGACGTTCTGCGCCAGGCCGAAGTCGCTGATGCGCACATCGGTGGGCGAGCTGGCGTACAGGATGTTGCCCGGCTTGATGTCACGGTGCGTGACGCCCTGCATATGCGCGTACGCGAGCGCGCGCGTGCACTTGAACACGATCTCCACGGTCTGCTCGATGGCGAGGAGATCGTCGCGCGCGCAGAAGCGCTCCATCGTGCCGCCGGGCACGTATTCCATGACGATGTAGCCCGAGTCCTCGCCGATGCCGGCGTCGTAGATCTGCGCGATGTGCGGATGGTTCAGCTTGCCGGCGAGCGATGCCTCGGTGAAGAAGAGCTTTCGGAAAAGCCTGCCGCGCGACGGATCGCGCAGCGCCTCCGGGAAAATGCGCTTCACCGCCACCTCCCGGTTGCGGAACGGATCCTGGCAGAGGAACACCTCGGAGGTCGCGCCCTCGCCGAGCTTGCGCAGGACCGGATAGTTGGCGACGTGATCCAACTAGGCGGCGAGGCGTTTGCGCGCGCGCGCCGCAGCCTTGCGCACTTCGCCGGGCGCCGTGCCGCCAGCATGCCGGCGCGAGGCGACCGAGCCTTCCGGCGAAAGCACCCGGCGTACGTCCGCGCCGATGTGGGGCGAGAAGCGTTTCAGCGTGGCGAGCGGCAGCCGGGCAAGGTCGCTGCCGCGCTCTTCGGCTTCGCGCACGGCGCGCGCCACGATCTCGTGCGCGTCGCGAAACGGCACGCCCTTGCGCACCAGGTAATCGGCGAGGTCGGTGGCGGTGGCATGACCTTCGTTGAGGGCGGCGCGCATGGCACGCGGCACCGGCGCGAGCCCCGCCACCAGGCCGGCGAACACGGCGAGCGAATCCCTGAGCGTGTCCACCGCGTCAAACAGCGGCTCCTTGTCCTCCTGATTGTCCTTGTTGTACGCCAGCGGCTGCGCCTTCATGAGCGTGAGCAGCGCCACCAGGCTGCCGATCACCCGGCCGCTCTTGCCGCGCACCAGCTCGGGCACGTCCGGGTTTTTCTTCTGCGGCATGATCGACGAGCCGGTGCAATAGTTCTCCGGCAGCCGCACGAAGCCGAAGCGCGGGTTCGACCAGAGCACCAGCTCTTCGCTGAGCCGCGAGAGATGCACCATCGCGAGCGCTGCGCAGGCGCAGAATTCAATCGCGAAATCCCGGTCGGACACGGCGTCGAGCGAGTTCTCGGCGATCCCCTGGAAGCCGAGCTCGCGCGCCACGCGCATGCGGTCGATCGGGAAGCTCGTGCCGGCGAGCG
This sequence comes from Betaproteobacteria bacterium, assembly GCA_019509895.1. Classification (GTDB taxonomy): domain Bacteria; phylum Pseudomonadota; class Gammaproteobacteria; order Burkholderiales; family SG8-39; genus SCGC-AG-212-J23. Next base: position 6,982 of record JAEKLK010000111.1, read on the forward strand.
CCGCCGCGCCGAGCGGCAGCTGGTTCACCCGCAGGCGGCACTCGGCAAGGCGCGCCCGGTCGCGCTCTAGCATGGCGACGTAGGCGAGCAGGTGGTGGCCGAAGGTGACCGGCTGCGCCACCTGCAGGTGCGTGAAGCCAGGCATTACCAGCGCCGCATGGCGCTCGGCCTGGGTGATGAGGGCGCGCAGCAGCGCGACCAGCCGCTCGTCGATCGCATCGATCTCATCGCGCAGCCAGAGGCGCAGATCGGTGGCGACCTGGTCATTGCGCGAGCGTGCGGTATGCAGGCGCTTGCCGGCCTCGCCCACGAGCACCGTCAGCCGGCGCTCGATGTTGAGATGGACGTCCTCGGCGTCGAGCGACCAGGCGAACCGGCCGCTCTGGATTTCACGCCGAATGCGCGCCAGGCCGCGCTCGATGGCGCGCAGATCGGCTTTGCTGATAATGCGGGCCGCGGCCAGCATGCGCGCATGCGCGAGCGACCCGACGATATCGTGCTGGGCGAGGCGGCGATCGAAGTCGACCGAGGCGGTGAAGCGCTTTACGCGCTCGGCGACGGGGGCCCGGAAACGGCCCGACCAGGGTTGCGGCTTACTCGCCATGCTCGCACAATGAGCTTTGAATACGGTTTAAGACTTGTTCGTAACCATGCCGAGTATAAGGCAAAACGCCTATCCGGACGTTCTACCGGACTTCCGCAACCTGGCCGTCATCGCGCGCGTGCTGCTCGCGGTGAACGTGCTGGCGCTCGCGGGTGCGTTGTATGCCTCGCCGAGCGTCATGGCCGCGCTCGAGCGCTTCGTCTACATCGCCGCGTTCCTCGAGCCGCTGTTGCTGATCGAGTTGGTCGCCCTTTTCGCGCTCGCCGGCGTGCTCGCGCAGCTGCCGTACTCGGCCGGCTGCGCGGCCGTGCTGACGAGCGTCGTTCTGCTCGCTGGCGTTTATCACGGCGTCGTCGGCGTGGTGGCAGTGGCGCCGGAGCTTCTCAGCCTGGCCCGCACGCTCGTGCTGGCGCTGTTCGTCGCCGCCTTTTTACTGGTCTACTTCCGTCTGCACACGAAGGCGTTCTCGCCCGCGCTGGCGGAGGCGCGGCTGCAGGCGCTGCAGGCGCGCATCCGGCCGCATTTTCTGTTCAACAGCCTGAATGCCGTGCTGGCGCTCATCCGGCGCGATCCAAAGCGCGCCGAGCGCTCGCTGGAGGACCTGGCCGATTTGTTTCGCACGCTGATGGCGGACGCGCGCCAGTTCGTGCGCCTGGCCGACGAGATCTCGCTCCTCGAGCGCTACGCCGAGATCGAGCAGCTGCGCCTCGGCGACCGGTTGCGCATCAGCTGGGAGCTCGATGCCTCACCCTCTGACGCGCTGCTGCCCCCCATGGTGCTGCAGCCGCTGCTCGAAAACGCGGTCTATCACGGCGTCGAGCCCGGCACCGGCGTCGGGGACGTTCTGGTGCGCATCGAGCGACGCGGCGAGCGCGTGCTCGCGACGATCGAAAATCCGTACCTGGAAAAGGGCAATCAGCGGGCCGGCAACCGCATGGCGCTCGACAACATTCGCGAGCGGCTCGCGTTATTCTTCGATGCCGAGGCCCGTCTGGAGACCCGCATTGCCAATGGACGTTACCGCGTGGACATCGAAATACCCTATAGAAAATGATCGGAAAGTGATTCGCGCCTGACATGATCCGCGTCTTCATCGCTGACGACGAAACGCCGGCGCGCGAGCGCCTGCGCGAGCTGCTGCAGGACATCGCGACCGAGCTGCCGAACGAGGTTGCCGGCGAGGC
>JAEKLK010000112.1 GCA_019509895.1 Betaproteobacteria bacterium
CGCCGTCTTCAGCGTCGCCGGCGTGCGCGAAAGCTTCACCGCCTGGTTGAGGATGCGCAGGCGCCCGAGGCGCGGATGGTTCACCTCGGCGGCGGCGCCCAGATGCTTCACCTGCGGATCGGCGAACACCTCGTCCATCTTGTAGATCGGGCCGCAGGGCACGCCGATCTTGTTGAGCGCCTCGATCCACTCCGCCGAGGTGCGCCGAGCGAGCGCCTTGTTCATCTCGGCGTTCAGCGCCGCGCGGTTCTTCGCGCGCAGCTCGTTCGTCCTGAAGCGCTCGTCTCTCGCCAGCTCCGGGCGTCCGAAAAGCTGGCAGATTCGCGTCCACATGCCGTCGCCCGAGGCGGCGACGTTGATGTAGCCGTCGGCCGTCTTGTACGCCGAGGTCGGCATGCTGGTCGGGTGATCGTTGCCCACCTGTCCCGGCACGTCGCCTTTCATCGTGTAGCGCGCCGCCTGGAAGTCGAGCAGCGCGATGCCCGCGTTGAGGAGCGAGCTCTGCACCCACTGCCCCTTGCCCGAATGCTCGCGCTCGAGGAGCGCGGTCATGATACCGAGCGCGGCGAAGAGTCCCGCCGCGACGTCGGCCACCGCGGCGCCGACGCGCATCGGGCCCTCGCCGGGCGCGCCGGTGACCGACATGATGCCGCTCATGCCCTGCGCAATCTGGTCGAAGCCCGGCCGGTCCCGGTACGGGCCGTCCTGGCCGAAGCCCGAAATGCTGGCGAGGATGATGCGGGGGTTGATCCTCGCGAGCGACTCGATCGCGCGCTTGTTGCGATGCAGGTTCTGCATGTCCGGGCCGTCGCGCGGGCCGCCCATGTTCTCGTTGGGATCGACCCCCGGCGGCGACTCGATCTTGACCACATCGGCCCCGAAGTCGGCGAACTGGCGCACGCAGGTCGGCCCCGCGCGTACGCGCGAAAAGTCTAGAATGCGCAGGCGCGAAAGCGCGCTGGAGGCGGCGATGGCAGGCATGGGAATATTCTAGCCGCGCGCCTGTTTCATCCTGCGCATCGATTGACTACTTCGTACTGGAGAACAACCATGAAACGCATAGTTGCGATGTTGGCAGTGCTGTCGCTGGCCGCTTGTGCCGGGATGCGCGACAAGATGCCCGACTGGATGCCGGGAAGCGGCGCCATGAAGGTGAACCTCACCGGCGCCGAGGAAGTGCCGGCCGCGAAGACCGACGCCAAGGGCACGGGCAGCTTCCGCGTGGCCGAGGACGGCACGATCAGCGGCAGCGTCACCACCGAGGGCGTGAAGGGCACGATGGCGCACATCCACCAGGCCGGTAAGGGCCAGAACGGCCCGGTCATCATTCCGCTCACCAAGAGCGGCGATACCTACACCGTGCCCGATGGCCGCAAGCTCACCGCGGCGCAGCTCGACGCGCTCAAGGCGGGCAACCTCTATGTGAACGTGCACAGCGACCGTTACAAGGGCGGCGAGATACGCGCCCAGCTGCAGCCGTAACGCACGCCGCGGGGGTCAGGTCTTGAATTGCAGCGCCTGACCCCTTGCTTCGCATGCGCTGGCTTTCACTCCTCGCGCTACTCGTCGCGCTACCCGCGGCCGCCGACTATCCAGAGCGGCCGATCCGCTTCGTGGTGCCGCAGGCGCCCGGTAGCGCGACCGACAATGTGGCACGGCTGGTGGCGCCGGAACTGGCGCGCCAGCTCGGACAATCGGTGGTCGTCGATAACCGCCCGGGCGGCGCCCTTACCATCGGCATCGACGCGGTGGCGAAAAGCACGCCGGATGGCTACACCATCGGCATGGGGCCGGTGGGCGCCTTGGCCATCACCCGGCACATGGTCGAGAAGCTGCCCTACGACATCGAGCGCGACCTGCAGCCCGTGGCGCTGGTAAGCACCGGCTACATGCTCCTCGCCGCCCCGCCCAAAGCGCCCTTCGCCACCGTGCGCGAGCTCATCGCCTATGCCAAGGCGAATCCCGGCAAGCTCTCGAATGCGTCATCGAGCAACGGCTCGCCCGGGCACGTGAGTGGCGAGCTCTTCAAGTACATGACCGGCACCGAGATCGTGCACGTCCCGTACAAGGGCGGCGCCCCGGCGATCGCCGACCTCATAGCCGGCAACGTACAGCTCATGTTCGAGAGCACCAACTCGATCGCGCCGCATGTGAAGGCCGGGCGGGTACGCGCGCTCGCGGTCACCGGTATGCAGCGCGCGCATAGCCTGCCGGAGGTGCCGACGATGATCGAAGCGGGCGTGCCCGGCTACGAAGTGAACGCCTGGAGCGGCGTCATCGCGCCCGCCGGCCTGCCGCGCCGCGTGCTCGAGCGGCTGAATGCGGCGGTGAACGCCGCCATCAACGAGCCGACCACGAAAGAGCGCCTGGCGCAGCTCGGCAGCGAAGGCGGCGGCGGCACGCCCGAGCAATTCGGCGAGCTCATCCGCCGCGACTCGGCGAAGTGGGCCGAGGTGATCAAGCGTTCCGGAGCCCGCATAGACTGAATTCGGGGTCAGGCCCGTAATTATTTTCCGCGCGAGCGTGACGCGTCGCGCCAGCGAAAATACTAGAGACGCAAAATACTAGAGACGCTTCAGGAGCTGCAGGACTTCCGAAGGCTCGGCGGGCTTGGCGATGTAATGGTCGAAGCCGCTCATCTCCGCGCGCAGCTTGCCCGACTCTCCGGCCCAGGCGGTGATGGCGACGAGGATCGGCCCTCGCGGCCGTCGTAGGTCGTGTGCACGGTGTAGCCCTCTTCCTCGAGCAGCACCGCGAGGCCATCAGCCCAGTCGCGATTGTCGTCGGCGATCAGCACGCGCTTCGCGCGCTCGCCGAACGCCAGCGGCTCATCGCCGCGCCGATCGGGATTCTTGGAGGGCTGGCTCATCGTTGGAAAGCGCGAGTCGAATCTACGCCGCCGCAGGCAGCGACACAAGCGCCACGTGTGGGTCCTTCGGCGAGGGTCTGTAGTCGGGCATCGACATACACGCGTGACGCCCCGGCATAGAATCGGGCGAAACGATGGCCGCCGTTCCCATGCAAGCCTCGAGCCTCGGGCAGTTCTCCGAGGCGCTCCATGAACGCCTCGGAGGCCTGAAGGCGCTCCTGGACGCGATCCCGGCCGCCGTCTACACCACGGACGCGGAAGGTCGCATTACCGGCTTCAACGAGGCCGCGGTGCGCTTTTCCGGCCGCGTGCCGCGCCTGGGTAGCGACTCCTGGTGCGTCACCTGGAAGCTCTACCGGGCCGACGGCACGCCCATGCCGCACGACGAGTGCCCGATGGCCATCGCCTTGCGAGAAGGCCGCGAGGTGCGCGGCGTGACGGCGATCGCCGAGCGCCCGGACGGCACGCGGGTGCACTTCATGCCGTACCCGACCCTCCTGCGCGATGCGCGCGGCAAGATCGTCGGCGCGGTCAACATGCTGGTCGACGTGAGCGACCAGATGCGCGCCGAGGAGCTGCGCTCGCGCCTCGCGGCGATGGTCGATTCCTCCAGCGACGCGATCTTCAGCACGTCACTGGACGGCGTGATCCGCACCTGGAACCGCGGCGCCGAGCGGCTCTTCGGCTGGAGCGCGGCCGAGGCGGTGGGACAGCCGGCGACGATCATCATCCCCGAAGACCGGCAGGCGGAAGACCAAGAGGTCCTGGAACGCATCCGGCGAGGCGAGACGGTAAGCCACCTCGAGACCGTGCGCGTCGCGAAAAGCGGCCGATTGATCGACATCTCGCTCAGCGTCTCGCCGATCCGCGACGCGCAGGGCAAGATCATCGGCGCGGCGCGCATCCCGCGCGACATCACCGAGCGCAAGCATGAGGAGGAGCTGCGCGCGCGCCTGGCGGCGATCGTCGCCTCCTCGGACGACGCGATCGTCGGCAAATCGCTCGATGGCGTCATCCGCACCTGGAATCGCGGCGCCGAGCGCATCTTCGGCTACCGCGCCGAGGAGGCGGTCGGGCGGCACATCACGCTCATCATTCCCGACGAGCGGCGCCCCGAGGAAGACATGGTGCTCGCCCGCATCCGCAGCGGCGAGGTGGTGGACCACTTCGAGACCGTGCGGCGCACGAAGGACGGGCGCCTCATCGACATCTCGCTCACGGTGAGCCCGATCCGCGACCCGCGCGGTCGCGTTATCGGCGCCTCGAAGATCGCGCGCGACATCAGCGAGCGCAAGCGCATGGACGCGCTGGTACGCGAGTCGGAGGAGCGGCTGCGCTCGATGGTCGCCGGGCTGCGCCAGGCCGACGAGAAGAAGGACGAGTTCATCGCCCTGCTTGCGCACGAGCTGCGCAATCCCATCTCGGCGATCGCCGTGGCGAGCGACCTGCTCGCGCGCTCGACCATCGAGGACCGCAAGGCGCGCTTTGCCGTGCCGGCCATCTCCCGCCAAGTCAAGCAGCTGCGGCGCCTGGTGGACGATCTGCTCAACATGGCGCGCATCAGCACCGGCAAGCTGGCGCTGCGCAAGAACCCGCTCGAGCTGCTCGCGTTCGCCGGCCGCGTGGTGGCCGCCCGGCGCGCCACGGCGGCGTCCGGCATCGACATCGAGGTGAGCGGCGCGCCGACCTGGGTCGAGGCCGACAGCGCGCGGTTGCAGCAGATGATCGAGAACGGCACGCTGTCCGTCGAGGACGACGGCGCCGGCATGTCGGCGGCGACACTCACGTCGCTGTTCAAGCCGTTCGTGCAGGGCGAGCAGCCGGCCGACCGCGAGCAGCATGGCCTGGGCCTGGGTCTCGCGCTGGTCGAGCGGCTCGCCGTGCTGCACGGCGGTTCCGTGAGCGCGAAGAGCGAGGGCATGGGCAAGGGCAGCACCTTGACCATCGTGCTGCCGCTCGCCGTTCGCCAGGCGGCGCCCGAGGCGCCCACTGCGGCCCGCAAGGCGGCGAGGCGGCGCGTGCTGGTGGTCGAGGACGAGGACGATTCGCGCGAAGCGCTCAAGCTCCTGCTCGAGACCGAAGGGCACGAGGTGGCATTCACCGCCGACGGCGCCAAGGCGATCGAGGAGGTGGCGCGCTTCCGCCCGGATTTCGCGCTGGTCGACGTCGGCCTGCCCGGCATGGACGGCTACGAGGTCGCGCGGCGGGTGCGCGAGCTGCCGGAAGGAAAGGCGCTCAAGCTGATTGCCCTCACCGGCTTCGGCGGCGACAAGTATCGCCGGCGCGCGGAGGAAGCGGGCTTCGACCTGCACGTCGTGAAGCCCATCTCCTACGAGCAGCTGCTTCGCGTCTTCGCGGACGCCTGAGTCCGCAGTCGTCCCCGCGAAGGCGGGGACCCCGTTAAAAGACAGACTGGATCGCCGTCTTCGCGGCCATGACAATTCAGCGGCGGTTCTAATCGAGCTTGAGGTTCGCCTTCTTCACCACGTCCCGCCACTTCGCGATCTCGGCGGGAAAGAAGGCTTTGAACTGCGCCTGATCGGCGGTCCAGAGCGCGACGCTCGCGCCCGCCAGCTTCTGCTGCGTCTCGGGGAGCGCGAGGGTCGATTGAATATCCGCCGCAATCTTCGCCGCGAGCCGCGCATCGATTCCCGCCGGCGCGAAGAATCCCTGCCATAGCGTCGCCTCGTAGTCCGGCAGCCCCTGCTCCGCGATCGTCGGCATGTCGGGCGCGCCGGCGAAGCGAGCCTTGCTGGTCACGCCGAGCGAGCGCACCTTGCCCGCCTTGGAGAGCGGCAAGCCCACCGGCATGCCGGCGAAGTAGTACGCGATGCGCCCGCCCATGACGTCGGTCGCCGCGGGCGCACCGCCCTTGTAAGGCACGTGCACCGCGCTGATGCCAGCCATCAGGTTGAAGAGCTCGCCGCAGAGGTGATCCGAGTTGCCAACACCGGAGGAGGCATAGGAAAGCTTCCCCGGCTCGGCCTTGGCGCGCGCAATCAGCTCGGCCACGTTCTTCGCCGGGAAATCCGGCGCCACGATGAGGATGTGGGGCGTCGCCGCGACCGGTGCGAGCGGCAGGAGATCGCGCTCGGCGCTGAACGGCAGGTTCGGCAGCGCGGCGGCGCTGATCGCGAGCCCGTTCTGCGCGAATAGCAGCGTATAGCCGTCGGCGGGCGCCTTGGCGACGGCATCGCCCGCCAGATTGCCCGCCGCGCCCGCGCGCGTCTCCACATACACGCTCTGCTTCCAGTGGGCGCTCAGCCGATCGGCCATCACGCGCGCAACGATATCGGTGGAACTGCCGGCGGCGTAACCGACCAGGACCCGCACCGGCTTCGCCGGATACTGCGCATTCGCGATCGACGCCACGCAGAGCGCCGCTGCTGCCATCAGCCGCATGGTCACCTCATCGAGTAGAGCTTCTTGCCCGCCACCGGCATCTCGGCGGTGACGATCTCGCCGTTCGCCGAATCGGTGATGTAGAGCTTTTTGCCCTGGAACGCAATGTTGGTCATCAGCCGGTGCGCCTCCCCGGCGTGCGCGAGGTGCGTGGGCAGGCAATTGCGGTCGAAGCGCCAGATGCCGACGCCGAGATGGCAGACGACCAGCCCGTCCTCGTCGTCCGTCTCGATGCCGTCGGGCCCGGCATGGCCGCCAGAGAGCTGGATGGCAACGCCGCTCTTGGAGGGCGTGCCGCCTTCCATCAGTGGCAGGCGCCAGATCTGCTGCGCGCGTGTGATGGCGACGTAGACATGCAGGTTCTTCTTGTTGAGCGTAATCCCGTTGGGCGACGGCGCGTTATCGACCAGTTTGGTGAGCTCGCCGTTCTTGCGCAGCCGCCACACTCGCCCGCTGGGGTCGGCGATGCCGCTCTGCCCCTGGTCGGTGAAGTAGAGGTCGCCGTTGTCCGCGAAGTGCAGGTCGTTCAATCCTTTGAAACTCTCGCTGAAGCCGGTGCCGACGATCTCCTCCACCTTGCCGCGCCGGGTATCGAGCGCCAGGAGCCCGCGCCGGTAATCGGCGATGAAGGCGCGGCCGTCGCGATGGAACTTGAGCCCGTTCGGCCAGCCGTCGTACTGCACCGCGAGCTCCCATTGCCCCTTGGCGTCGATGCGGAAGATGCGGCCGAACGGGATGTCGACGCACCACAAGTTGCCCTGCCGGTCGAAGGAGGGCCCCTCGAGAAAGGAATCGACCTCGGCGCCCTGGCGGTTGGGATCGGACCAGGCGGTGCGGCCCTTCTTGCGAAACTTCTTCGGCAGGCTGGTCCAGCGCTGCACGTCGATTTTCTCGAGCGGCGTGAATGGGTTTAGCATGGAATGCGGCGAAGCATAAAGGTGTTCGCCTCACGGCCGCAACGAACCACCACCACGGAGAGACCATGAAGACACTCGCTCTACTGTTGCTCGCATTCGTTTCCGCCGCGGCGCTCGCGCAGACCAACGTGCGCGTGCGCGGCACCATCAGCTCCCTTGAGGGCGACGTGCTCAAGGTCAAGACGCGCGAGGGACGCGACGTCCAGCTTCACCTCACGCCCGACGCGCAGGTCGTCACGGCGAAGAAGACGACCCTCGCCGAGATGGGCCCGAACGCCTACGTCGGCGTCACATCCGTGAAGGGACCCGACGGCCGGCTGGTCGCCAAGGAAGTGCACGCGCTCGGGCCGCAGGTGCCGCAGATGCATGGCGCCTGGGATTCGACGCCCAATTCGTTCATGACCAACGCCAACATCACGGCCAACGCGCAGGCGAGCGGCGGCAACGAGCTCACGCTCAAGTACAAGGACGGTGAGCAGAAGATCCTCGTCACCAAGGACACCGAGGTCGTGACATTCGTCCCCGGCACGCGCGCGGACCTCAAGCCCGGCGAGACGATCTTCAGCGGCGCGCGCGTCGAAGGCGACGGCAAATTCGTCGCGCCGCGCGTCGCGGTCAGCAAGGACGGGGTCAAGCCCCCGCAGTAGCGAATTTCGCCGCGTTGCTCCCGGCGATCCGGCCGAACACCGCACCGTTGGTGAGGCCGGAGCCGCCGGGATAGTTGAACCAGAAGATTCCCCCGACCAGCTCGCCCGCGGCGTAAAGGCCGCGGATCGGCTCGCCGTCGGAGCTCACCACCTGCGCGTCGGTATTGATCTTCAGGCCGCCGAAGCTGAAGGTGATGCCGCAAGTGACGGCGTAGGCCTCGAACGGCGGCGCATCCAGCGTGTTCGCCCAGTTCGACTTGTTCACTTCCAGACCTTCGGTGCGCCGCCCGTCCTTCACGTTCGGATTGAAAGGGATGTCGGTGCGCACCGCGGCGTTGTATTTCTTTAAGGTCTCGAGCGCCACCTTCTGGTCGGTGTCGTCCATCTTCGCGACCAGTTCCTCGAGCGTGTTGCCGGCAATCTTGGTCACCTGCCGGATGCGGTACTCATCGCGCAACTGCGGCTTTACCTTGGCATCGAAAATTTGCCAGGCGAACTGCTTCGGCTGCTGCAGGATCACGCGGCCGTACTTGGCGTAGGTGTAGTTGCGGAAGTCCGCGCCCTCGTCGACGAAGCGCTTGCCTTCGGCATTGATGTAGACGCCCCACGGATACGAGTGCTTCTGGAAGCCGTCGCCGACGGCGAGGTCGCCGGTTTCCGGAGCATTGCGGTCCCACGCCACGGCGTGGCAGCCCGACCAGTTGCCGTGCGCCGCGGCACCGATGTCGAGCGCCATGCGGATCGCGTCGCCGGTATTGAAACGCGTGCCGCGCACCTTGGCGAGCTCCCAGCCGGGGCCGAGATAGCGCGTGCGCCACTCGGTGTTCGCCTGGAAGCCGCCGGCCGCGAGAACCACCGCTTTGCCGGCAACGCGCTCAGTGCGTCCCTTGTGCTTGGCCAGCACACCCTGCACGCCGTCGTCGTCGGCGATGAGCTCCAGCGTGCGCGCGCCGTACCAGATCTCGATGCCGGCTTTCTTCGCGATCTGCGTCTGCGACTCGATCAACCCCGGACCGCCGCCCACCGCCTCGAGCGTGAGCCCGCCCCAGAACTTGAACTTGCCGCCGATCTTGAACGCCTGGCGCCCCCACGCGGCGGTGAAGCGCACGCCGCGCTTTCGCATCCACTGCGCCGTGGACAGGCTTTGCTTCACCAGGATCTCGGTGAGGTCCGGATCGCAGCGGTATTCGGTGACGCGCGCCATGTCGTCGAGGAATTGCTCCTCGGTATAGGTGCCGAAATCCGTGTTCGCGATCTCTTCTGCAGATCCTCCGCGCCGTTGTAGACGATGCGGAAGAGGCCTGCCGTGTAGCGCGAATTGCCGCCCGATTCTTCTTCGGGCGCGCGCTCCAGCACGAGCACCTTTTGCGCCGTTTCGCGCGCAGCGAGCGCGGCGCACAGGGCGGCATTGCCGGCTCCGACCACGATGACGTCGTACATCGATCAGTCCGCCTTCACGTTCGCTTTCTCGATCACATCCTTCCAACGCTTCTGCTCGTGCGCGATGAACGCCGCGTAGTCCTGCGGCGTGGAACCCACGGCTTCCGCGTCCTCGGCCGCGAAGCGCTGGAGGAGCGCCGGCGTCCTCGCCGCTTTCGCCGCCTCGTCGGCGAGGCGCTTGATGACCGCCGGCGGCGTCTTGGCCGGCGCGTTCAGGCCGTACCACTGCGAGGTCTCGAAGCCGGGATAGCCTTGCTCGGCGACCGTCGCTACGTCCGGCATCGACGCGAGGCGCTTCGGCGTGCCGACCGCGATAACGCGCAGCTTGCCGCTCTTCACGTGCGGCATGAGCGGCGGCGTGCCGGCCGAGGTCGCTTGCGTGCGGCCGGCGACCAGATCGACCAGGTTCGGCCCGGTGCCCTTGTACGGTACGTGCTGGATGTCGATTCCGGTGACGAGCTTCAGGTACTCCATCGCCAGGTGGCCGGCGCTGCCGTTGCCGGCCGAGCCGTAGTTCAGCTTCCCGGGCTCCTTCTTCGCCAGCGCGACGAACTCGCGCAGGTTCTTCGCCGGCACGCTCTCGTGCACGACGAAGATGTTGGGCACCTTGGCGAGCAGCGACACGGCGGTGAAGTCGCGATCGACGTCGTAGCCCAGGTTCTTCTCCATGAAAGGCGTCATGGCAAGGCTGCCGACATGGCCGATGATGAGCGAGTAGCCATCGGCGTCGGAATGCGCGACATCGGCCATCGCCACGTTGCCGCCGCCGCCGCCCTTGTTCTCGATGTACATCTCCTGGCCGAGTGCTTTCGACATCTCGGTGGCGAAGCTGCGCGCAACGATGCTGCTCGAGCCGCCGGGCGCGAACGGCACCACCAGGCGGATCGGCTTTGTCGGGTAGTTCTGCGCCGCGGCCGAGCCGGCGATGGCGAATGCGAGCGCAAGCAGGACGCGAGTCATCGGTACAAGCCCTGCTGCTCGAGCCAGCGCTGGATGAGCGCGGCCACTTCGAGGTTGTTCCTGTCCATCATCAGCATGTGCGAGTTGCCGCGGATGCCGGCATTCGGCAGGTCGACCACCTCTACCTTGCCGCCGGCGGCGCGGATGGCATCGCCGAACGCGACGCCGTTCTTGCGGATGGTCGGCCAGCGTGCGTCGCTGGCAATGCCGTCGCCGTAGACGAAGAGCGTCGGGATGTTCTTCAGCCGGTCGACGAGTTTGGGATCACCCTGGCCCGCCGGCTCCACCGCGATCAGCGCTTTCACCTTGTCGGGCCGCGCCTGCGCCACCTTGAAGCCGAACTGACCCGCCTGTGAGTGGAAGAGGATGGCGCACGGGCACACCTTATCCACGAGCTCGGTGTACGCGGCGATGATCGCGTCGTCGGTCGAGGTCCAGCGCGGCACCACCTGGCGCACGAAATTGTCGTAGGCCTCGACCGGGAACTGGCTGCCCTTCATGCGGAAACGGCCGAACGGCTCGTCCTTCGGCAGGAACAGCGGCTCGCTCTTGAAGATGTCGGGATACATCGCCCAGCCGGCGCGTCCGCGCTCGACCGCGTCGGAGTTGTAGACGTCCCAGCCCTGCTTCACGAACCAGTTGAGCCAACCGTCGCGCCCGTCCGGCGTGGTCTCGTAGGTCACGCCGGTCAGCCCGCCGCCGTGCCACATGAGGAGCGGCAATGCACCGCGCTTGTTGGCCGGGAGGAAGTACTGGACGTACATCGCCTCGACGAGATATGTGCCGTTCGGGTCGACCTTGGCCGGCACGCCGCCCGGCGTGAACACCACCTCCTTCACCGGCTTGCCGGAGAGCGTGACTTCGCGTCCGCCGACATGGAACGAGCCCATGTCGCGCAGCGCGAGCGGCGCCTGCGCGGCGCAACCGGCGAGCAGGAGCATGCAAAGCGTGGCACGCGCGCTCATGACAGGTCGAAGCCGTAGAGCCGCGCGGGATTGTCGACCAGGATGCGCCTGCGGATCGCCGCATCCGGCGCCCAGACGGGCAGCTGGTTGAGGAGCCGCCCATCGTCGATCTGGAAGTAGGGGCGCACGTCCATCGCCCCGTACCCCGGCATGGGGTCGGAGTGGGGATGGGGCCAGTCGGTGCCCCAGAGAATGCGCTCGGCGTTCGCTGCGATCAGCGCCCGCGCGAACGGCGCGGCATCCGGAAAATCGGGCGCCTGCTTGGAGATGCGGTAGGCGCCGGAGATCTTCACGTAGGCCTTGCCCGAGTGCACGAGCTGCAGGAGATCGGCGAAGCCCGGCTGCTCGGTGCCGAGGCTCGCCTCGGCCCGGCCAAAATGGTCGAACACCACCGGGACGCTCGACGCGGCGACGACGTCCTTGATCGCCGAGATCACCGGCAGCGTGACGTACATCTGCAC